>CADCWH010000206.1 GCA_902806395.1 uncultured Thermomicrobiales bacterium
ACTCCATCGGCGGCTCGAGCCGCGGGGCATTGACCTCCTGGAGATGGTCTATCACCTCGAATACTTCGATGCCGCCATCAAAGGCGATCCCCAGGATGAGCCCAAGAGCAGACCATTCATCCAGGTAAAGGCGCATACGACCGAGGTCGACGTCCGCCACGCGTATCGGCTCCTCATCTCCCAACAGCCGGACCGTCCCCGGGCGATCAAGCCGAAACGTGACACGCTGACGTCGGTGCAGTGTGCCGTCTGGTATGACGATCTCGGCTGGTCACACGAGCAGATCGCCGAGCGGTTCGGGTGGTCGGTCCAGCACCCCGCCGGCTGCAAGCCAAAGTCTGAGGCGGCGCGGCGGCACATCGCGGTGGGACGCGACGTGTTGAACCACAGAAAGGTCGCGGCCTAACTGGGTAAACACACTTAGTCCCTCCCCTATTTCTGCCTTTCAGCCCCCCGCGCCCCTTTTGTACCTTCCAAGCACGGACAGGCCGTAGCTGTCCGGCACGCGCTTGGAGGGAATCAGATGCGATCAAAACGCACGGACGCCCTGACGCTGACGGTGGATGAAGCGGCGACTCGACTCGGCATTTCGCGCACGCTCGCCTATGAACTCGCGGGGCGCGACGAACTCCCCGTCCCGACCTTCCGCCTGGGTCGGCGCATGGTCGTCTCCCGGGTCGCCCTGGAGCGCGTCCTCGGTCAGACCGCGGCGGACCTCGGTGGGGAGGCGTCGTGATGGCAGGGCGCACACCATCTCGGGCGTCCGAAAGCGGGGGTCATCCCGCCGAAGACGACTCCGCATCTCCCCTCTGGCCTCTCGTCGTGGTCCTAGGGGAGATCGCCGAGCGGGTCACTCGGCAGCGTGGAGAACACGGTCCATTCATCTCCCGCCCCACACCTGGTCACGCCTCAGAGGGGGAGGACGCACGATGACCGTTGACCCGGACGATCTCCTCGACGCCGATCACGGTTCGGTCGGCGACGACCAATCACTGTGGGATACCGGACCAGCCCTGGGGAATCGAGGGCCGCACGCTGTTCTGGAGCCGTTGGTGGCGACTCCAATCGGCGCCGCCCTCGGCATGGCTAGCCGGGGTGGCCTCGTCTTTCCTGTCCATACCCCGGACGGTGCCGGCGGGTGTAGTTGTCGACGTGCCTGCGACCGCGGGGCCGGTAAGCACCCCCGTACGCATCGCGGCCTCGTCGACGCGACCACTGACGCCAATGCGATTCGGCACTGGTGGAACAGGTGGCCCGACGCCAACGTCGGCCTGCGGACCGGTGCGATCAGCGGACTCTTCGTCATCGACGTCGACCCGGAAGGCTACGGGCCGTTCGACGACCTCTGCGAGCGTCATGGCTCGTCGAGCGGGAGTTTGGATACCTGGTTGGCGCGGACGGGTCGAGAAGGTGCCCATCTCTACCTGCGACACCCGGGTGGTGATATCAGGGTGAAGACGAGCGCCGGGGAGCTCGCGATTGGAGTCGACGTGCGTGGTGATGGTGGCTATGTCATCGTGCCCCCCTCCCGGCACGCCAGCGGAACCGACTACGTCTGGGTCCCGGGCTGCGCGCCGGACCAGTGTTCCTTGACCGAGGCTCCGACTTGGCTCCTGCCCCATGTTATTCAGGATCCGAGAATGGTGAGATCTTCATCGAACCCTTCATCGGGCGGTTCGTCATCCCGCCGGATGTTGCAACGCGCCATCGGTGAGGCGATCAGAGAAGGTCAGCGAAACATTGTCCTGGCCTCGCTCGCTGGGTCGATGCGACGACGCGGATTCGGTCGGAACGCCATCACGGCCGCGCTGGTGGCCGAGAACGCGGAACGCTGTCGTCCTCCCCTGCGGCCGGACGAGATCGAGGCGATCGCGCGGTCGGTGGCTCGGTATGGTCCCGCAGCGACGGATGGTTCAGACGGCAGCCCGGCACCGACGGTCCAGGTGGCCGGTTTAGACCTCCCGGTCAGAAGGCGGGGATCGCACCGTGGCTGAACCCATTGCCGAGACGCGGGAAGTCATCTCCTACGGCGCACTCCTCAGCCGGCACATCGAGCCGCCCCGACCGCTGGTGGAAGGCGTGCTCGACGAGGGCTGCGGGGCGATCCTCGCCGGACCGCCCAACGTCGGCAAGACGTGGCTCGTGCTGTCCCTGGCCCGGGCGGTCGCGACCGGTTCGCCGTGGCTGGGTCGATTCCCGACGGTGCAGGCCGCGGTGGTGCTCTTCGACGAGGAGGGCCATCTTCCCGGGGCCCAGGCTCGCTGCCAGATGTTCGAGGCGGCTGATGCGCTCGCCACCCCCCCACCGGTGTACTTCTGCGTCGGCCATGGTGTCCGCCTCGACACCCAGGACGGCGTGTCTCACCTCGAGCACATCATCCGTCAATATCGACCGGGCCTGACGATCCTGGACAGCCTGACCCGCGTCCATGGTGCCGACGAGAACGACGCCGGCGGGATGGCCGCCGTGTTCGCGGTAGCCAAGACCCTGATGCGCACCTACGGGACCGCCTTCCTGTTCACGGACCATCTCCGCAAGAAGTCCCTGATCAACGATCCGGAGGAGATGCTGCGCGGCTCGACCGAGAAACGTGCCTGGCCGGATGCCATCTTGTTTGCCGCCCCAGGGGATGGGGCGCAGGTCCGCATCACCCACGTGAAGAGCCGCTATGGGCGCCGCCTCGATCCCTTCGGGGTGGAACTGGTGATCGATGAAGCGGTGGGCACCGCCACGTTGACCTACGCGGGTACCGTGACCTCCGACGCGGTGACGAAGGGCAACGAGATCGTGGCGGCCATCCAGTCTCTGAAGGCGCAGCTGGGCGAGGACGGGGCCGACGCCATGACCGTCGCCGCCTGGCTCGATTGTGGCCCGGACATGGTTCGGCGCCACGTGGCCAAGCTCGTCGAAGCCGGCATCCTGACCAGACGCAAAGTCGCTCCGAGTGCTCGCGGCGGTCCTCCGAAGCAGGTCTTCGACGTCGTCGGGGGTCAGGAGAGATGACGCTCAAGGAGACAACGGAGGGAGTTAGACGCATCACGCACCTCTTAGGGGGGCAGGAGTGCGGCTAACCGTTTCTGTAGAGATTCAGCGCACGGCGAGATCAAGAATCGGTCATGTGATCCGTGTTCTCCCTCTCCCCCATCGAAGTCATTCCGTTGCTGAACAAGGAGGCGACCAACAATGATCAAGCGGGCGCGGTGCCGACTCTGCGGGCGAACGTTCGACGCGGACTACGGGGCGGTCGTCGATGGCCGTCGGCGGCTCTGCCCCCGCTGCCGGGGACCGCTGCCCCCGATCGGTGCGGTGCCGGCGATGGACGAGGGGCTGCTAGTTCAGTCCGACTCGCCGGTGGCGGCGTGAGCCGGCGGCTGTGGCGGTGTCGCAACCCGGAGTGCCCGCAGCGGGGTGGGGCGGTCCTGGGGCGGCTCACCGCCGACGACGGGCTGGTGCTCGACCCGGCGGTGCGGGGCTTCCGTGCCTTTTTCGACACACGACGGGCGGTGGTGATCTGTCCGTCATGCGAAGCGGCACGTGAGTACCGTGGCAACGCGGTCGTCACGGCCCTGCCCAAGTAAGGGGTCGTCGTTCCGCCGGCGAACCGCTCCTCCCTGATCCCTCTTGATCGTAATCAATGGCCGCTCGCGGGGTGACGGGCGGACCTCAGCACTACTCCACGATGTGGCGCACCACCTTGCCGACCGCCTCGGGCAGGTGAGCCGAATGGACGCCGAGACGGGGATGGAGAGCAGCAACTTCGTGGTGCGGGCACCCGACGGATCGACACAGACAGCAACTCTTCCCTCTACGCGGCGCCGGGGCGGAGGACGAGGCGGAGCTGCGGCGGAACCTGGTCGAGGTGCAGAGAGTCGCAGCGGTGTTGATCGCGGGGATCGAGCGTGCGGGTCGCGAAGAGTAAACCGACGATCGAAGTTATGCGCTGGCCGAGCGTCATACTGTCACTTTCGCGTCGGAAGTGACCACCCACCCCCGCCACAGGCTGTAGGGCCGGTCGAAAGGATGACGGCCTGCATAACCTCAAGTCTGCCCATCAGTCAACGCCACCAGGATGTTCCGGCGAGGCATGTGACCGATGATCGGGCCGAGCCGGAGCAGGGCTTGACCTACTCGATCGAGCATCGGCTCATCGGCCGATGCGCCGGGATTGACCAACAGCGCACAACCCTTCAACTGCGAACCACCATCTCGTCAGCCACCGCCGTGCCAGGGCCTGAGCCTGAGCAGGCGGGATCGTTCGCAGTCCGCGGTAGGCGTAAACCCGTCATGGTCAGCCGAACTAGCCCGCTGCGAACGCCACAAAGCCGCGTTGGCACTTCACGAGTCCGTTGCCGACGGGCAGACCGACATCAGCACGATCTGCGAGACGTTGGGGATCTCCCGTGCCAGGCTGTACCGCTACCTCACCCCGGCGGAGCGAGCTCCAACCTCCTGACGCAGCTTGAGGCGGCCGATAGTGCACGCGACCCGGCTACGGGCCTGTTAGGCCCCGCGGTCGAAGCGCCCCCCGCCGCGCGCCCCGAATATTCCGGCCGGTGTAGGCCTTCGTTGACCACCCGGTTGGAAAGACGGCCGCCCGTGGGGACGGGTCGTCTCTCCGAGCTCCCGCAAGGCGGTCGCCTGGGTTGCCTCCTGGCATTGCCCCAACGCGAGCACGAGGGTCACCGGCTCCCCCCAGGCCCGGCTGCGCGGGCTCGACAGGTCGTCGCCCCCTTCATGGTCCCGGCGGCTCGGGCGTGCGCCCGCACCGTGATGCCGTGCAGGACATTGTGCGTCCAGCCCAGCCCCGTGCGGGGTCGCCAAGGTTGTGCCCCTTAGGAGTCGCCATCGCGATGTCGGAGTCGGGATGGCAGAGAGTCGGATCAACGATGACGCCTACGAGATGTTTGGCAGGACATCAACGTAGAAGCCGTAGGCTGCGACAACGATGAGGAGCACGCCAGACCCCCGCTCGACACCCGTATGATGCCTGGTCAGGAACCCCGTAATCTGTCGTTGTGCCGGTGCCGCGATGAGCGGCAGCACGACGAGCGGCCAACCAAAACCGAATCCGAACGCGATGAAATAGAGCAGCCCGTCGAGGAGTGAGCCGACGTCCCCGACTCCGAGCACGAAGGCGCTGATGACGAGCGGGCCGGTGCACGGAAGGGTCATCGGGCCGAGCAGCATCCCGTAGAGGAACGCAGTCACGCCGGGGTTGCGCAGCATCGGCACCTGGGCGGTCCTCATCCGGGCGAAGGGGTTCTTCCCGGCGATCATGAGCAGCCCGAGGATCACCACGGCGCCGAAGATGGCCGGCAGGAGCCAGGCGAAGATCGAGCTGAAGCTCCGGTTGAGCTGGAAGAGGATCGCGCCGAGCGCGACCATGACGGTCACGACGCCCGCGAAGACGACGAGCCCGAGGAGCGGGCGCCCACGATGAGGTCGTCCGTCCCCGGCCATCCCCCCCAGGAAGGCAATCAGCCCGGGATAGAGCGGAAGCACGCAGACGTTGCCGAGGATCGCGCCGTTGCCGAGCACGAACGCTTGGGCATACTCGCTCATCGGCAGGCTAGGTATCGGAGGCATCTTTCATCAGCGTGACGATCTCGTCGGGCTTCGAGTACCCCGTGCGGAGGTCACCGTACGTCCCGTCGGGGTTGACGATGACGTGGGGGACCGACGGTGGGAGGATGGATTCGCGCCCGAACTCCTCGACGATCGCTCTGAGGGCGGCGGGCGTCGTGACCGCGAAGCGCCAATCGAACGTCGCGTCGGCGGCGTAGCGGGCGAGATCGTCGGCCGAGATCTCGGTCTCGACGCTGATGGTGATGAAGACGAACTGGTCCGGGTCCAGCTCCTCAGCCGCGGTGGCGACGTGCTCGAGTTGCGTCTGACAGCTGGGGCACCAGGTGGCCATCGTCCCGACGAAGACCGTGCAGCCGACGAAGTCGCCCACGGCGAACTCGTGGCCGGTGTTGGCGTCGGTCAGTGCCACGGTCTGCCAGTCGGCGAGTGCGGAAGCAGCCTGAGTCGTCGGTGTGCTCTGAGCCGTCGGTGTGCCGACGGTCTCGGAGGTCATGGCGCACGCTGGGCGATCCGTAGCTGCCGGGGGCGGCGTCGCGTCTTGAGCCGTCGCCGTGGATGCCGATATCGAGACGATGAGGAACGCAAGGGCGAATACGTGGGCGAGCGAACGCTGCAAATCGAGGCTCCTTCAGGATGTTGGGGGCGATGCTCTAGGGCCGGTCACCGATGGGACCTAGTGGCCGACACGCATGGAAGCGCTGGAACGCAATTCACGATCACGCTGCCGTCGGAGGTTTTCGGTCAGCTGGCAACCGAGGCTAACCGACGCCCGGGTGCGTTGGCCGCCCGGGCGACCTCCTGCAGGTACCGCGCGATGGCGGCGGGGCCTGACCGTGGCGCGACCGCCTCGACCTCGGGGTTGTAGTTCGTGTTGGTGTTCACGTCATAGACGACCAGGCGACCGTCGGCGGTTTCGATGAGCTCGAACCCGGCGATCTCGAGCTGGTTCCGGCGCGCGAACGCGAGCAGCTGATCGATGACGGGATGCGCAAACCCCTCACGCAGCGCGAACAGGCTCGGCGCTTCCTTGGGCCGTCCATGCTCGTCCAGCTCGCAGGCATCGGCCGGACACAGTTGGAAGCCGCCCCGCGCCGCGTCGGCCGTGATCGCGTAGACGTACTCGTAGCCGACCGTCTCGACGCGGGTGATGGTGCCGTCCCACGGCGGCACATACTCCTGCAGCAGGGTGATGCCGTCGATCGGCTCCTCGAACGCCTCCGAGGTGACATACGCCGCGAACGACGCCAGGTCGTCGAACCGCCGCACCCCGAGGCCCTTGCCGCCCTGATTGTGCTTGGTGATGAAGGGCATCGGGAGCGCCCGCGCGGCGGCGACGAGGTCGTCCCTACCGATCACCGCCACCGTGCGTGGCACATCGATGCCGAAGGCCTTCAGCGCGGTCAGCTGGCGGACTTTGCTGACCTCCATCTCGACCACCCCGCGTCCGTTGACCACGCGACGGCCGTGCGCCTCGAGCCAGTCGAGCACCGCGCGGGTGTAATCCTTCGACAGTTCGTGCCCGCGGGTGTGGGACGAGCCGCTCAGACGGTTCCAGAACACGCCGCTGGGGGGCTCGGATGCGAGGTCGATCGTGCCCGTGACGAGCAGCCACTCCTCCCAGTCCAATCCGGCAGCGTCGAACGCCGTCGCAAACGGTGGGAACCACTCCGGGTTTTCGTGCAGGGCGTAGATGGTCATGCGCTGGTCCTTGGTGATCGCGGAGCGGACGCATCCGTGGCCCGATGATAGCAGCATGCGGCTGCCGACACGGCGCCGCGACAGTGCCGGGTGGGAACGTCGGCAACGTGGCGGTGGACTCCCCCTCCCATCCTGATACCATCCGGAGCCCAAGCGGCTCCGACCGGACGGCCGCGTGGCAAGCAGACGATGGCTGGACTCAAACAACAGCGATACGGGATGTGCTGGCGGGGCGGAGCCAACCATGGGAGAAGGTTCAGCGAGCTCTCTTGGCGCTCGCTGAGCGCGCCACATCACCTGCTCGACTGACCTGCTTAGGCTGTTCTGCGGGGATTGCCTCGGCACATCCTCGGCAGCGGTATTGCTCCGTTCGGTGCCGGCAACAAAGGATCCCATGCTAGAATAGTAAGGACAATCGAGGGGTGGACGCATGGGCCGCCGGAGCCGAGCAGGGATGCTCGCCCGGCGGCCCATCGGCGTTTTCCGGGGACGGCAGGAGGCCGGGATGCGGCAGCACCATGAGGAACTGATTGGCGCCCCGGACGACAGTGCAGCGGGTCCTTCCGTTTCCGACCCGACGTCTCCCCCCTCGGCAATCGAAACCGCG
>CADCWH010000207.1 GCA_902806395.1 uncultured Thermomicrobiales bacterium
CGGCGACCCGGTCGTGGTCACCGCGGCCCTCAATTTCCGCGTTGCCCCATCGCTGTCGGCCAGCATCACCAATGTCCTACCCAGCGGCACCCGTTTCGAGGTCGTCGGCGGCCCACGGGTCGCCGAAGGGTACACCTGGGTCCAGATCCGCAACGGCCAGTACGGGACGGGGTGGGTCGCGGCGGACTTTCTGACCGTCGCCTGATCAGCCGGGTCCCGTGTACGTCGCCGGAACGGACCGCGGCCGTGGGAGCCGGTCAACCCCCCGACCGGTGCGACGCCGGCGACGTACACCGGCGGACGCCTGCGATCCGCAGGGCTGCCACCGGGCCGGACGGTCGTCGGCGGACGGATGAAGTTGGCCGGATTCGGCGCGCACTCATCCGTCGCGGAATTCGACGGAAACGAGGGCCGGGGCGGTCACGACGCTGAGATCGCCCGTGTCCTGCCCGACCACCGCGTCACCCGGGAGATGGCCCGCTCGAAACACTGCCCGGCATCTCCCGACTACCGTTTGCCCCGCGCGAGGGCCGCCGCCGCGATGGCGCCCGTGAGGCCGGCCACCACCCATTGCCGGTTGGTCCGGTACCACCACTGCGGGCTGAAGCTATGGGACTGCTCGGTGAAGTCGCCCCGGGCCCCGAAGTCGCGGTCGGCATCGACTGGCTCGTAGAGATTGTGGGGGCGATCCGGTGCGATCGGCCGGTCCGTCTGCTGGGCTTCGAAGTTGGTCTTGGCCAGGAATCGGTCGATGACGTGGGGCATCACCTTGTTGCCGAGGATGGCAGTCACGGTCGGGATGCCCAGATTCACCTCGCGGGGGACGTGGGTGGCAGCGTAGATGACGGCTTGGGCTCCCAATTCCGGCTGGAAGATGGGTGGTACGGGCTGGGGGTGGTTGGGGAGCGTCGTCTTGACCCAGTCGAACTGGGGCGTGTTCAGGGCGGGGAACTGGACCATCGTGATCCCGACACCGCTCTTCTCATGCAGGAGTTCGATCCGCAGCGACTCGGTGAACCCCTGGATGGCGTGCTTGGCGCCGCAGTAGGCCGACTGGAGGGGGATCGCCTGGTAGGCCAGGGCGGAGCCGATTTGGACGATCACCCCCCGATCCCGGGGTCGCATCCGCTTTAGGGCCGCCATCGTGCCCCAGACCACGCCCAAGTAGGTGACCTCGGTGACCCGCTGAAAATCTTCCGGGGAGATCTCCACGACCGGGGCGAAGACCGAGACCATCGCGTTGTTGACCCAGACATCGATCGGGCCCAGTTCGCTCTCGACGTGATCCGCCGCCCGGTCCATCGCCGCCGCGTCGGCGACATCGATCTGCACCACGAGGGCCGTGCCGCCCTTGGCCTCGACGGCCGCTTTGGCCCCCTGGAGGCCCGCCTCTCCCCGGGCCAGCAGGGCGACCTTGGCACCCCGCGCCCCGTAGGCCTCGGCGATGGCCCGGCCGACCCCGGCCGAAGCCCCGGTCACTACCACGACTTCGCCGCGTCCATCATCTCGCGTGTTCGTCACTGTCATACGGTCTCGTGCTCCGTTGATATCGGCGATCTGTCGGGGGTCACAGGAAGACGTGGCGTCCGGTCTCGACCCCGGTGGTCGCTGGACTGGCGCACCATCGAGCGGGTGAGCCGCCACAGCGTGGCTCGGCGCCTCGCCCGGCAATCGGAGGCAGTCACCGGCGTACGCCTGGTCGTCCCGGATTTCCAAGCTCTCGAAAAGTCTCGTTGCCCTACCGCTCATGGTCCCAATCTCGGGCTCGAGCGAGGTTTGACGATCCTACACGAGCGTTCGGCTGGGGATCGAGAGCGGTGGCTACGCCTCTCCCCGTCGCCGGTCGGTGCGCGGTGGGTACCGGACCACCCGGTCTCCACCTTCACGACGACCGTCGTTCGGGCAACCCTACCTTCATGTCAACGGATGCCCCGACAGCGCGCATCGACCGATCGTGGTCTCGGGTCTCAGATCACGTCATGACCGGCTGCGGCAGTCCGGGCGCTCCCATGATTCGACGCATCTGCTGGGCCACCAGTGGGCCACTCCGACCGTGGTCCGATTGTGAGGTACCGACTCGCACCAGCGTAGCGGTGTCTTCGATGACATCGGGACGTTCGGCCCGCGATCGGGGGCATGGCCACATGCTCATGTGCCGGCGGCACGAGCACGCCCTATGGGAGCGTGTCGCGATTCATGATGCCGCGAGTTGCCGTAGGTCCTTACCGTGTGCCACCGTCTCCCGGTAATAGGGCAGGCCGTGGTCGTTGCGCCGCGCGTGATAGTCCGCAAGCGCTTGCCGCTCACCGACGTTCCCGCCCAGCAGGTCAAGCAGTGCCTCGGCCAGGAACGTCGCGTGGGTGCCGGCCATGTCCATGCCGCGTCCCGTCCATGGGTCCTGGTGCAGGCCGGCGTCGCCGACGAGTGCCCAGCCGGGCCCGGCGGGGACCCGTACGACGTTCGGTTCCGGCCCGCACCCGAGCTGTTTGCCCTCGGGGGTCGCGGCCATGAATCGACCCGCGAGGCCCCGATGTGCCTGGACCCGCGAGTGGAAGTAGTCGGCAACGGCTCCTCTCGCTCGGGCGAAGTCGCTCAGGTTGACGGAGAGGGCGATACAGGTGACCCCATCGTCACTGGGAAAGACATAGGCGAGCTCGTCCCCGAGGAAGGAGAACTCGGCCCCGTCCGGTTCCGCCCCCTCCGGTGCCCCGAAGCCACGCACGTAGCGGTAGTACAGTGCCCGGATCGGCGGGTGCCCCTCCTCGACGGCCGCCCCCACGGCGCGTGCGATCGCAGACTGCCTCCCGTCGGCGCCGACGACGATCCGGGCTCGAACTGATTGCTCGCCCTCTGGGGTCGCGAGCCGTGCCCCGACGACCCGGTCGCGCTCGTGTAGGAGACCGAGGAACCGCGTGCGGTCGGCGAACTCGACAGTGGTGGATGCGGTCGCCCGCCGGATGAGGAGGTCATCGAGCGATTCTCGCCGCACCGAGAGGCAATAGCCCGCATTGCCTGGGTCTTGGAGGGGGCCCACGATCGGTTCGGCCACCCCACCAGCGTAGAGGTAGGTCCGCACCAAGGGTGGGGACCCGAGCGCCCGCACCTGGGCGAGCACGCCGAGGCGGTCGAGCACCGCGACGAGGCCGGCGCCACGAAAGAAGTGGGTCGAGAGGGTCGGGCTGGGGAAGGAGCCCCGGTCGGCGAGGAGCACCCGATGCCCGGCATCGCCAAGGAGGGCGGCAACCGTCGCACCGGCGATCCGGGCACCCACCACGATCACGTCATAGTCTCGGTCGAGCATCGTCGACTCCTGCCCAGGCGGGGTCAACGGAAACGGGGCGCCAGTACGGTTACGTACCGTATCACCGTGGGCCGACGTGGTCGACCGGTGTCTCTACCGTCGGAAGCGGGGGTCGAGGACATCTCGCAGACCGTCACCCACCAGGTTGCTCGCGATGACGGCGATCGTGATCGCCAAACCGGGATAGACCATCAGTTGGGGCGCCCGCTGGAAGAAGGCCCTGCCGTCGTTGAGCATCGTCCCCCACTCGGGGGTCGGCGGCTGGGCGCCGAGGCCGAGGAAGCTGAGGCCGGAGATCGCCAGCATTAGACTCCCCAGTTCCAGCGTCGCCAGCACGATGACCGACGGGATCACGTTGGGCAGCACGTGCCGGAAGATGATGTGGGGAGCCGAGGCACCCGCGCAGTGGGCAGAGGTCACGAACTCGCGCTCTCGCATGCCGACCGTCAGGCCCCGGATGACCCGGGCGTAGTCCACCCACCAGACGGCCACCATGCCGATCATCACGTTTCGGAGACTCGGTCCCAACATCCCGACGATCGCCAGGGCCAGGACCAAGCTCGGGAACGCCAGCAGCACGTCGACGACCCGCATCAGGATGTCGTCGATCAGGCCCCCGAAGTAGCCCGCCACGAGCCCGACGGTGACCCCGATGACGACGATGGCGGCGGCGGCCAGCAGGGAGATGCCGAGGGTCCAGCGGGCGCCGTAGATCAGGCGACTCAGGATGTCCCGGCCGAGGTTGTCTGTCCCCAGGAGGTGGTCGGCATCCGGCGCCTGGAGGATGGCCCGGCCATTGACCTCCGCCGGGTCAAGGGGCGCCACCATGGGGGCGGCGAGGGCGATGATGGCGAAGGCCAGCAGGACCAGGGCGCCAGCCACCGCGGGGCGGTCCCGCATCAGGCGTCGCGCCACCACCCACCGCGGCGGCCGCCACTCGAGGTCTCGACCGGCGCTCCCCGCCCGCGCTGGGGCGATGCCGCTGTCTGCGAGTTGCGCCAATCTGACCGCCTCTCACCGGGTCCCGAGTCGGATGCGGGGGTCGAGTAGCCCGTAGGAAAGGTCGACGACCAAGTTGACCAATAAGAAGACGGTGCCCATGAAGACCACGAACCCCTGGATGACCGGATAGTCGCGGTCAAAGATCGAGTCGAGCACGAACTTGCCGATCCCGGGCCAGGCGAAGATCGTCTCGACGATCACCGCGCCGCCCAGCAGCCCGGCGAACCGCATCCCGGCGACGGTGACCACCGGGATCAGCGCGTTCCGCAGGGCGTGACCGACGACCACCGCCCGCGGGCCCAACCCCTTCGCCCGGCTCGTGCGGACGAAGTCTTGCCCGAGCACCTCCAGCATCTCCGATCGGGTCAGCCGCATCAGGCTCGCACTGGTCGCCAGCCCCAGCGTGGTCGCCGGTAAGACCATGTGCTGCCATGTCCCGCGGCCCGCGACCGGCAGCAGGTGGAGCCGGACGGCGAACAGCAGGATGAGGAGATAGGCCACCCAGTAGTTCGGCATCGAGGCGCCGACGAGCGACGCGATCCGGGTCAGGTGGTCCAGCAGCGAGTTGCGCCAGACCGCGGCCATTACCCCTAACGGCAACGCCACCATCACCGCACCGCCCAGTCCCAGCAGCGTGATCCGGAGGGTGTGGGGGAACCGTCCCAGCAGGGCGCCGAGGACCGGCTCGCCGGTGCGGTACGACGTCCCGAGGTCCCCGGTCACCGCGTCGCCCACCCACCGGACGTAGCGCACGGCGAATGGGGCGTCGAGGCCGAGGTCGTCGCGTGCCCGCGACACCTCCTCGGCCGTCGGCTGGCGGTCCAGTTGGCGCTGGAGCGTCAGGCGAGCGGGGTCGCCGGGGCTGAGATTGGACAGCGCGAAGGCGATGAACGAGATCCCCAACCAGACCGGCACGAGATAGACGAGACGCCGCAGCAGGTAGGGGATCACGCCTTATTCCGCGACGGTGACGCCGGTCCACCGCTGGTTCACGCCGGACGGGTGCGCTTCGAACCCCGTCACCTTGGCGGCCACGCCGAAGAGGCGGAATGTCCCGGCGAGGGGGATCACCACGAACTGCTCGTCGATCAACACCTTCATCGCGCTGGCCGCCGCCGCCTGGACCTCCTCGGTGGAGACCGCCGAGCGGCACTCGGCGATGTGGGCGTCGAAGTCTGCCCCCGGGGCAAAGGCCCGGCCATAGGCCGTCGATTCGGGATCGCTGTCCGGTTCGGGGGTGGAGAAGAGGAGGTCGGGTAGGAAGCAGGGATTCCCGTCGTTCTGGCTCCCGGCCTCGGCCCAGAGGTCACCCTCGCCCGTCCCCAGGCGTTCCTCGTAGCTCGCGGTGTCCGGGGTCTGGACGATCTCCATCTCGATGCCGACGTCGGCGAGTTGGGCCTGGACGAATTCGGGCATCGGGCGGTGGATCTCGGCGTTGGGGTACCCGACGATCATCGTCAACGTCAGGCGACGACCGTCCTTGGCCCGGACATCGTCGTCTCCGACGACCCACCCCGC
>CADCWH010000208.1 GCA_902806395.1 uncultured Thermomicrobiales bacterium
GCCGCATCGATCGCATCGACCAGCTCGGCGATCTGCTGTGCTGACGGGTCGCCGCTCTCGGTCGACATCGAACTCAGCGCCGTGCCGACCACTTCGAACCCGTAGCGCCGGGCGAAATAGGCGAAGGTATCGTGTGAAGTCACCAGCTTCCGTCGGTCCTCGGGTAATTTCGCTACCTCGGTCACGACGAACGCGTCGAGGGCCGTGAGGGAGGCCAGGGCGAGTTCGGCGTTGGCGGCGTAGGTGGCGGCGTTCGCGGGATCGACCCGGGACAGCGCGTCGCGGATCGTCCCCGTCATCGCCATCGCGTTCGCGACATCGTGCCAGACGTGGGGGTCATGCTCCCCATCCCCGTGATCGTCGTCGTCGTCCGCCTGGCCGTCGCCCTCGTCCGCATGGCCGTCGCCCTCGTCCGCGTGGCCGTTGCCGTCCTCCGAATGGTCATCCTCGCCCTCGGAACCGGCCTCGATCAGGTCCAGTCCCTCCGTCACCACGACCCGCTCGGCGGCAGATGCCGAGGCCCCATAGAGATCATCGAGCCATGGTTCGAAGCCGAGCCCGTTCTCGAAGAGGAGATCGGCCCCTTCGATGACGGTGATGTCGTCCGGGCTTGGCTCGAAGGTATGGGCGTCGCCACCGGCCGGGACCAAGACCGACACCGTCACAGCGTCGCCACCGACATTGGCGACCAGGTCGGCCAGGATGCTGAAGGTGACGGCAACCTCCAACCGCCCTTCGGCACCGGCCGCCGGGCTACCCTGCGCGCCCGTCCCCGTCGCTCCAGGCCCTGCCAACGTCATGAGCAAGACCGCGAACGTCACGACTCGTGCCCACCGTCTGCTGTCCATCGCTTCTTTCCCCTCATGCCCAGACCGCGTCAAGCCGATGGGTCCATTCCCCGGCCCGCGACGGCGTAATGATACAGAGTATCACTATAAGGGCAAGGGGGACGTCGGAGGACGTCTGCCGCTGAAGGCCCCTACACGGACCTCCTGGTCACGACCGTGCCCCGAACTCCGAGGTCTACCCGACCGGGCGCTCCGTCGGCAGGTCGAGGCCGAGGTCGGCGGGGCCGAGGGTGACGAGGGAACGATCGATCCGCCTGATCAGGCCGGAGAGGACCAGTCCGGGGCCCAGCTCGATCACGGTCGTCACCCCCATCCCGGCCATCGTCCGGACCGATTCGGTCCATTGGACTGGGCGCTCCATCTGCTGCCGCAGCTCGGTCCGGACTTCGTCCGGGGTCGTCATCGGGCGGGCGGTGACATTGGCGATCACGGGCACCTGGGGTGGGCGCATGGGCGTCACGGCGACGGCCTCGCCCAGCGCGGCCGAGGCGTCGGCCATCAGGGGCGAGTGGGAGGCGATCGAGACCGCCAGACGGGCGACGCGCTTGGCCCCGGCCGCCTTGGCCAGGTCCATCGCCCGCAGCAGTGCGGGCACCTCGCCGGAGATCACCGTCTGACCGGGACAATTGGCATTGGCCAGGGCGACCAACCCCTCCGTAGCGGCCTCGGCGCAGACGGCCTCCAGGGCTTCGTCGTCCAACCCGATCACCGCCGCCATGCCTCCGGGGCTGCGCTCCCCGGCCTCCCGCATCAGGCGGCCGCGTTCCCGGACCAGGCGCAGGGCGTCGGCGAAGTCGAAGGCGTCACTCGCGACCAGTGCCGTGAACTCGCCCAAGGAGTGCCCCGCGACCACGACGGGATCGATCGTCCGGCCCGCCCCGGCGGCCCGCTCCCGGATGGCGGCGAGGGTCGCCACCCCGACTGTCAGGATGGCCGGTTGGGCATTGAAGGTGTCCTCGAGCTCCCCGGCTGGACCCTCCAGGCAGAGTCGGCCCAGGGCCATGCCGAGGACATCGTCCGCCTCCTCGAAGATGGCCCGGGCCGCGTCCGAGGCGGCCATGATCTCCCGGCCCATCCCGACGAACTGGCTCCCCTGGCCCGGGAAGACCATCGCCACGGTGCCCAGCGCTTCACCCTGACCGTTCGCCGCCATTCGCCGTCCTCCCCATCGCCACCGCCGATCGCGTCGGGCAGCCCGCCCGCGCACGGGCCGCCCGAGAACCGGCGGAGTCTAGCATGGTCCCCTGACCGAACCGGTACGACCATGCCCGACGTGACGATGACCGTCAGCCACCCGGTGCGTACAGTCCGGCACACATCTCCCGGCGCCGGGGGTGCGTCAGCACGTCGGTCGAATCGACGATCTGGTCCAGGCTGCCGAGGCCGGGTGACAGGGCCAGCGTATCTGGGTCGGTGATGGTGGCTCGGATCGCGGCAACGAACCGCTCGGCGTGGATCACGCGGTAGGGGCGACCCCAGTACGGGCGGGCCTCGATGGAGAGGGGCGGCGTAATTCCAAGGTCGTTGTGCATCGTGGCCAGCCGCTCGTAGACCCGACCTAGGGCGGCGTCCCGGATATGCCACCTCCGAGCCGCGAGGACATCATCGAGGAGCGGCCCGACGGCCGGAGCACAGGTGAGCCGGGCGAACGCGCTGCCGAACCACTTTTCATAGGGAGCGTACGTTCGTTCCATGAGGAAGCAGAGCCGCATCGCGTCCAGGACCAGCGCCGCCGCGACGACTGCCGAGCCGCGCTCGTCCCCGACCTCTCCGGCCCGGCCGACGAAGGCCTCGTGCTGGGAGATGCGTTGCCACTGTGCCGCGAGCAGGTGTCGCCAGACGGGGTCCGGGTACCACGCGAGCCGCTCCCGCAGCGGGCCGAGCGTCCCC
>CADCWH010000209.1 GCA_902806395.1 uncultured Thermomicrobiales bacterium
CGCCTCGGAGGTGATGCGGGTTTGGACCGGCTGCTCGGCGATGGCAGGCTTGACCCGGTAGAGCGTGTGGACGACGTCGTGCTGGATGTGGGCGAGGAGCGATTGGAAGTAGCGATACCCCTCGGTCTTGTAGACGATCAGCGGGTCACGTTGGCCGTAGGCCTGGAGTCCGACGCCCTCGCGAAGTTCGTCCATCGCCGTCAAGTGTTCGACCCACAGGCGGTCGATCACCGATAGCATGATATGCCGCTCGACGGTCCGCATCGTCTCCGGCCCGAATCGCTCCTCGACCGCCGCATAGGCAGCCATCGCGTCGTCGAGCAGACAATCGACGAGCTCATCGTCGTGGAGGTCCGCGAGGTCGGCTTCCGACAGAGTCGACTGGGGGACCAGGGCGAGATAGGCAGCGTGAAGGCCGGGAAGGTCTACGACGACCTCGCGGCCCTTGGCGTCTGGTACGAAGCGGGCGACGAGCCCCTCGACTTCGTCGGCGATGAATCCCTGGACCCGTTCCGCGACACTGGCGGCGGGCCGCTCGTCGGACCCGTCGAACTCACCAGGGTAGGCATCATCCTCATCGTCTGCCGGCGAGTCAGCATGGGGCGCGACGGCAGCGCCGGTGAGGACCAGTTGGCGGTCGGCGTAAATCACTTCGCGGTGCTTGTTCATCACGTCGTCGTATTGGACGACGTGCTTGCGCAGGTCGAAGTTATGGCCCTCGACCTTGGTCTGGGCACTCTCGATCGACTTGGAGATGACGCGGTGCTCGATCGGGGTATCGTCCTCCATGCCGAGACGTTCCATCAGGCCGACGGTGCGCTCGGACCCGAATCGGCGCATCAGTTCGTCTTCGAGGGAGACGAAGAACCGGCTCGACCCCGGGTCACCCTGGCGACCCGCGCGTCCCCGGAGCTGGTTGTCGATCCGCCGGGCCTCGTGCCGCTCCGTGCCGAGGATGTGGAGTCCACCGAGTTCCACCACGCCAGGGCCGAGGACGATGTCTGTGCCCCGTCCCGCCATGTTGGTGGCGATGGTCACGGCGCCCTTGAGTCCGGCCTCGGCGACGATCGCGGCCTCGCGCTCGTGCTGCTTGGCGTTGAGGACCTGGTGGGGGATGCCGCGCTTCTTGAGGAGATCACTGAGGAGTTCCGACTTCTCGATCGACACCGTGCCGACCAAAACCGGGCGACCCTCGGCATGCATCCGCTCGATCTCGTTGACCACGGCGGCGAACTTGCCGCGCTCGTTCTTGAACACGTAGTCGGGCGCGTCGTCGCGGATCATGTCCCGGTTGGTCGGGATCGGGACCACGTCCAGGTTATAGATCCGGACGAACTCCTCCGCCTCGGTCTTGGCGGTACCGGTCATGCCGGCCAGCTTGTCGTACATCCGAAAATAGTTCTGGAACGTGATGGTGGCCATGGTCACGTTCTGGCGGCGGACTCGGACGTTCTCCTTGGCTTCGATCGCCTGGTGCAACCCTTCGCTGTAGCGGCGGCCGGGCATAAGCCGGCCGGTGAACTCATCGACGATTACGACCTCGCCTTCTTCGGTGACGACGTAGTCCGTGTCACGGTGGAAGACCGCCTGGGCCTTGAGAGCTTGTTCCAAGTGGTGCGTCAGTTCGGTGTGGCGCTCGTCGTAGATGCTCTCCCCCTCGTGGATGTCGGGGACGAGACTCTCGACCCGGTCGATGCCCTCTTCGGTGAGCGACGCCGTCCTGCTCTTGAGGTCGATCTCGTAGTGGCGGCCCTGGCGGAGCTGGCGGACGATCTGGGCGAACTGGTAATACCGGTCGGTGGCCTGAGCCGCCTGGCCGGAGATGATCAACGGGGTGCGAGCCTCGTCGATCAGGATATTGTCCACCTCGTCGACGATGGCGAAGTGTCGGCCGCGCTGGACCTGGTCCTCGGCTCGGGAGACCATGTTATCGCGCAGGTAGTCGAAGCCGAACTCGTTATTGGTCCCATAGGTGATGTCGGCCGCGTAGGCCTCGGCCCGGCTGACGGGGCGGAGGAAGGCCAGTCGGGGATCGGGGGACTCCCAATCCGGGTCGAACATGTAGGCCTCGTCGTGCTGGATGCTCGCCGTGGTGAGGCCGAGGGCGTGGTAGATCCGTCCCATCCAGGCCGTGTCACGGCGTGCCAGGTAGTCGTTGATGGTCACCAGGTGAACGCCGAGGCCCTCCATGGCATTCAGGGCCACGGCCAAGGTGGCGGTCTGGGTCTTTCCCTCACCGGTCCGCATCTCGGCGATCTTGCCCCGGTGCAACACGATGCCGCCCATCAACTGGACATCGTAGTGGCGCTGGCCGAGGACCCGCCGGGCCACCTCGCGGGTGGCCGCGAAGACCTCGGGGAGTAGGTCGTCGGTGGTCTCGCCGGCGGCGAGTCTTTCTCGGCACTCGGCGGCGAAATCTCGGAACTCGTCGTCCGACATCGCCTCGAACTCGGGTTCTAGACTATTGATGTCAGCGACGAGGGGAGCGAGGGCGTTGATCGCCTTAGAGTCGGGGTCGCCGAAGACCTTCTTGAGGATCGAAACCATCCGTATATATTCCTCGGTGTCGTCCGCCATTGACCGCAGACGGGAGAACCAGCATGTCGCGTCGGTCCGCCAAGTATACCCCGCCATGGGTGGGCCGACCGCCGATGGTGGCGGTTGGTCGGGGTAGGGGAACCGCCTGATGCCGGCCTCGATCGAGTTCGCCCGGAAGGTCTACGGTGTGGTGGCGCTGATCCCACCTGGCCGGGTGACGACCTACGGCCGCATCGCCGCCTATCTCGGTGACCGGCGCGGGGCCCGGATGGTGGGTTGGGCGCTGATGGATGTGCCCCGTGAGTTGGATCTTCCGTGCCACCGGGTGGTGAACCGGGTGGGGTTACTGAGTGGCGGCTGGCACTTCGGCCACCCCGAGGTGATGGCGGGGTTGCTCCGGGCCGAGGGCATCGATGTCAGTGAGGACTTCACCGTGGACCTCGCGGCGCACCTCTGGGACCCGGCGGAAGCTCTGTACGTCGAGGGGGAAGCGGGGCGCCCGCCTGATTTGGCCCCACATGAAGAATGAGACGCGCTGACGAGCCGGGTGAAGCACACCGACGTTCGGTAACCCCGGTGTGGAGCGCGCTATTCCTATGCCGAGCGATGCCATCGCGATATACGTGTTGACCCGGCGGTGCGGCTGACCCGGATGGTTGAACTGCCGGTCCTAGACGGTGACGGCCGCCGCCGGGGTTCCCGCTCTACGGAACCGGATCGCGGAAGTGGGGAGGGCCGTTGCGATTGGCATTCCCTTCTAAACCGAGTGTCA
>CADCWH010000210.1 GCA_902806395.1 uncultured Thermomicrobiales bacterium
AGGCGTCGAGGGTGTCCCAGCCATGGTCTTCGACCATCCAGCGGATGAGCTCGACGTATGCGATCCGGGCGGCGTCTTCCATGGGGCGGGCGCTGCCGACGGCGGAGATGCGGTCGGGGGTCTCGATGCGGGGCCAGGCGATGGACTTGCCCTTGATCACGTCGAAGGTGAAGGTGCCTTTGGCGGCGATCTCGAGGGCGACGCCGCAGAGCTCGCCCTGACCCTGGGCGGCGTGGGCGTCGCCGACGTAGAAGAGGGCGCCGGGATGCTTGACGGGTAGGTAGACGGTGTTGCCGACGGTGACGTCCGGCACGTCCATGTTGCCGCCGTGGGCGCCGGGGGAAAGCGATGAGATGGCCTCGATGTGAGGGGCGGTGCCGATGGTGCCGAAGAAGGGGGCCCACGGGATCTCCCAGCGGACGCCGCGGTCGGGATCATCGTACGCCCAGGTGCCGTTGTCCTGGCGGCGATAGATCCAGACGCGCTCGGGAAGGGGCTCCTGCAACATGGCGGTGAGGCTGGTGCTCGTGAGGCCACCGAAGTAGGGGATGGTGCAGGAGAAGGCCCAGTCCCGGGTTGGCTCGATGGCATCGATGGTGACGGCAAGGGTGTCCCCTGGCTCGGCGCCATCGATGTAGAAGGGGCCGGTCTGGGGGTTGAGATAGGGGCCGAGCGTCTCCGACGGAAGCGTGTGCGGGCTAGTGATGACGTCGCCGGAGGAGTCAACCGTCACGATCTGGACGGTCTCGCCGGGATTGATGGTGGCGATAGGGTCGCGGTAGGGGCCGTAGGTGTAGGCGTAGTCGCTGTTGGGTTGGCGGAACGTGCGCATGGGACCTCCGAGACAGGGGTAAAGGAGAAAGTGCGAAGAGGTAGGAGTGAACCGGTTCGGAGGGGATGGTAGCGCGGTCGCCGGGGTGCCCGATAGAAGGAGGTGTCTCGGCTTCGCTCGACGTGACGGTTGGGGTGAGACGGCCCTATCGATCGTTACGGAGGTCGCGCTGGGCAGGCAGCTCGGGCTCCCCGGGAGGACAAGGGTCTCCCTTTGGGCAGGGTGCGGCGCGGTCTTGGTGGATCTTCGCCTGCCGCAGGAGGGTGGTCGGGAGGACACTCGATCGACTGGCGCCGCTCACGGAAAGGCCGCCTCCGGGTCGAGGGGCCAGATTGGACGGCGAACGTGTTGGAAGGGGAGCCGGGAGAGATCGGCGCCGGTGATGCCGGGGCCCTCCACGAGCAGGATATCTGAGACGATGGGGGTGAATGCCGCACGGAAGTGGCCTTTGCCCTTGATGGCGAGGACGCGGCGGGTCGCGGGGTCGATCCCGGCCATCCGGAAGACTTCCGGGTCGATGGGAGTCTCGGCGCGGGAGGTGACGACGACCTCGACCGGAGGGTTCCCGAACGACAGGACGGCGGTGGGGCCGAGGTCGACTCTGACGCCAGTCATCATCGGACCTCGATTGGTGTAACCGCCGCCTGTGAGGCGGAGGACAGTAGCCTCGGCGTGCAAGGGAGGCCCGTGGAGGCGATCGGTCCTGCCGCCGAGTGCGACGCGGATGGTGGCGCCCGGGCCAGCCTCGGCGGCCTGGCGAACGGTCCCGGGGTCGACGACGATGGCGACGGCGGCGCCCTCGACCCGATGGGCAAGGAGGAAACGGACAAGCTCGACGCTGTCGCCGGGTCCGCCGGTCCATGGGTTATCCCCGATGTCGACGAGCAGTAGGGGGAGCGGGGAGCGAGAAGCGCGGAGCGAGGGACCTCGGCAGATCAGGGCGGCGGCTTGGTCCCAGGTTGAGACGCCGCCGAGAAAACCGTCGCGCAGGTCCCAGGCGAGAGACGCGAGCTCCTCGGCGCGATCGGCCGCGAGCTGGGGGTCGTCGACGGTGGTGACGACGACGCTGAGACCAGCCTCTTCGACGTCCGCGGGCGGGAAGCCGCCGGCCACGGTGACGGCGAGCACGCGCGGGTCTCGCTCCATCTGGTGGGCGCGGTCGATCAGCGGGCGCATCGGGGCGAGGTCGGTCGTCATGCGCTGCGAGGTCGGGAGCATCGGGGGCTTAGCGAGGGCGGCGGTGGGCCGGAGTCCCTCGACGATGAGCCGGCGACATATCCCTATAGCTTCCTCAGCACGGGCAGCCATGTCGACGTGGGGATAGGTGTCGTAGCCAACCAGGACATCGGCCTCGGCGAGCATGGCGGGGGAGATGTTGGCATGCAGGTCGAGGGTGACGACGAGGGGGGTGTCCAGGCCGATCGCCTCCCGGACTTGGGAGAGAATGTGGCCGTCGGCGTCGCGGTGGCGCTCGCTGACCATGGCGCCATGGAGGGCGAGGACGACACCATCCGGCTCATGGAGCAGGAGGCCTTGGGTGAGGCGATCCAGGAGGGCGTCAAGGGCCTCGGCGGTGACCAAGCCCGAAGGGGTGGCCCAGACGGACATGATCGGGACGAGTTCGACGTCGAGGGCGTCGGCGGCGTGGAAGAAGCCCCCGAAGGCGGTGTTGGTGCCGCGCTCGACGGGCTCGATAGCGGAGCCGTAGCGCAGGCCGCTCCGCTCGAATGCAGCGAGATCGGTTGGGGTCACGCTGAAGGTGTTGGTCTCGTGCTGAAGCTGCGCGGCGGCGATGCTGGGGCGTCGCCCGTGGGGCGCCGGGGAAAGCGTGACGAGGGAAGAGGCAAGGGCACGAGGGATGGTCATGGGCGGGTGGTGAGGCCGAGGATAGCGCGGGCGTCGGCGGGGGTGGCGAGGGGGCGGCCGATCTCGGCGGCGATGCGGGCGATGCGGGCCACGAGCTGAGCGTTGGACTCGGCGAGCTGGCCCTTGTGGTAGTAGAGGTTGTCCTCGAGCCCGGTCCGGACGTGACCGCCCATGGCCATGGCGGCAAGGTCCATCGGGAGCTGGGCGCGACCGATGGCACAGACGGACCAGAGGGCGCCGGCTGGGAGCATGTCGAGCATGTGGGTGAGCTGCTTGATGGTGCCCGGGGCCGCCCCGCGGACATTGAGGACGAACTGGAACCAAAACGGTGGAGTGAGCTTGCCCTCGTCGATCAGGCGGAGGGCGTTGGCGACGTGGCCGGGCTCGAAGCACTCGATCTCGGGGAGGACGCCATGGGCAGCCATCCGGGTGGCGAGCTCATCGAGGAAGGACGGGGAGTTGACGAAGACGGTCTTGCCGAAGTTGCAGGATCCGCAGTCGAAGGATGCGATCTCAGGCCTGAGTGAGACGGGCTCCATCCGTTGCTCGTCAGTGGTCTGGCCGGCGCCCCCACCGGTGCTCATGTTGACGATGACGTCGCAACCGGCGGCCTCGATGAGGTCGCGGACCTTGGCGTAGCGGGCCGGGTCACAGGTGACCTTGCCGCGCTCGTCGCGGACATGGATATGGACGATGGCAGCGCCGGCCAGGGCTGCGGCGAGGGCGGCCTCAGCGATCTCATCCTCCGTGATCGGGACGGCCGGGTTCTGCTCCTTGGTCGGCCAGGAGCCGGTCAAGGCGGCGGAGATGATGAGAGGGGTGGAGAGGTCGGGGGGGGAGATGGACACGGATATGCTCCTTCGGAGCGGTTTCAGGTTTCCGGTATCGGGTTCCAGGCAGCGGGTCGGTTTCGTGCATGAGCTGAAACCTGGAACCTAAAACCTACGTGGAAGGGTACGGGAAGATGATCGAGCTGTCGGAGAAGGGGTTCCGGGTGCCGGTGCGAGCGTGGCTGCCGCGGGAGGAGATCGAGCCGGGGGCGATGGACCAGCTGCGCAACGCGGCTCGGCATCCGGACGCGGCGGTGGCGCTGGCGGTGATGCCGGACTGCCACGTGGGGTTCGGAGTGACGATCGGGTGCGTGATGCCGACGGCCAACTCGGTCATCCCCAACGCCGTCGGGGTCGACATTGGCTGTGGCATGTGCGCGGTCGACACCGGGGTGGAGCTGGACCGGGAGCGGATGGGGAAGGAGTTCTGGCGCGGCTGGATGGGGAACGTCCAGCGAAACGTGCCGACCGGGTTCGCGGCGCACAAGACGGCGCAAGCGTGGGAGGGTCTTGACAGACGGCTTCGGGCCAAGGGACTCCAGCCGCTGCTCCACGACAAGGCGGCGGTCCAGCTAGGGACGCTCGGGGGAGGCAACCACTTCCTGGAGGCGCAGGTGGACGAGCGGGGTGTGATCTGGCTGATGGTCCACTCGGGGAGCCGGCACACCGGGCTGCGGATCGCCGACCACTACCACAAGCTGGCGACGGCACGCGACGAGAAGCGCGTCGGCCGTACGCCGCGCGACTTGGCGTCGTTGCGGCTCGACGACGGGGCGGGGCAGGACTACCTGCACGACATGACGTGGGCGACGGACTTCGCGCTGGAGAGCCGGCGGCGGATGATCGCGGGGATGGTCGCGGCGCTCGAGACTCAACTCAAGCAGGACATATCCCAAGAGACCTTCCTCAACATCCACCACAACTTCGCCAGCGAGGAGGAGCACGACAGCCGACGAGTCGTCGTCCACCGGAAGGGGGCGACCAGCGCGAGGGATGGGGAGCTCGGGATCATCCCCGGGAGCATGGGGACGCCGAGCTACATCGTCCGCGGCCGGGGGAACCCGTTGAGCCTGGAGTCGTGCTCACACGGGGCGGGGCGACGGATGAGCCGGGGGCAGGCCAAGAAGGAGATCAGCGAGCGGGCATTCGCGGGGTCGATCGCCGGGACGTTCTCGAAGCCGTCGATGGGGTACGTGGACGAGGCGCCGCCCGCGTACAAGGACATCGAGACGGTGATCGGCCGGCAGGTCGACCTCATCGATGTGGTCCACACACTGCGTCCGCTGGCGACGGTGAAAGGGGACTCGAAGGCGCGGGAGGACTGAGCCGTTGGAAGGAAGGACGACGAATCGTGGAGGTGAGGGGAGGAGAGCATGGCGGCGGAGGACGGGAGAGGCAGGTCGCGGACCTCGCGGGTGATCGGGGCGCCGCGTGACGCGGTGTATGCGGCGTTCGTCGATCCGGAGGCGATTGTGAAGTGGCAGGCACCGGACGCGATGACGGCGACGGTCCATGCGTTCGACGGACGGGTCGGCGGAGGGTACGAGATGTCGCTGTACTACCCTCCGTCGGAGGACGTCGGGTTGGGGAAGAGTGGGGGGAACGAGGACCGGTACCGCTCGCGGTTTGTCGAACTGGTGCCGCCGTCGCGCATCGTGCAGACGATCAGGTTCGACACGGACGATCCCAGGATGATGGGCGAGTTCACCATGGTGGTGACGTTGGAGGAGCTGGACGGAGGGACGGAGGTCACCGTTCAGTTTGAGGGCATCCCGATCGGGATCAGTCCCGAGGACAACGACGCGGGGACACGGTTGTCGCTCGAGAAGCTGGCCCGGTACGTCGAGACGGGACCGGGGGCAGGCCAGGTCGACGCTTGACAGCGTCCATGGCTGCTTGTACGGTTCGCGGCATGTTGGACATCGACGCGCGGGTCGGATGTGAGCGGGAGCGGGTTGGGGCCTTGACGGCGTCCACCTCGGGCTTCTGGTTTACGTACGCCTACGCCTCCCCGGCGATGCTGGTGGGGCGGACGGTGCACGCGACGACTTCGCAGTAGCCGACCGCTTCAACCGAAACCAGCATCGACCGGGCACCGAGGCAACAAACGCCTCGGTTTTTTGTTGCCCCGGTCGA
>CADCWH010000211.1 GCA_902806395.1 uncultured Thermomicrobiales bacterium
CTGCGACGGCACGTCGCCGAGCTGCCCGCCCGACCGCTTCGCCGCAGCCACGGTCGCGTGCCGCCCGGTGGCCGGGGAGTGCGACGTGGCTGAGTTCTGCTCGGGCACCGCGGCCGCCTGCCCGCCGGACGCGTTCCTCCCGGCGGCGACCGAGTGCAGCCCGGCGAGCTGCACCGACGGCATCGCGACGCACGCCGCCACCTGCACCGGCGAGGGGGCAACCTGCCCGCCCCTCGTCACTGAGGCGTGCACCCCCCGCGTCTGCGGCGCCACCGCCTGCCTCATCACCTGCGTGGCGGACACCGACTGCGTCGCCAACTACCACTGCGACGGCGGGGCCTGCTTACCCGACGAGGGGCTCGGCGGGGCGTGCGACGAGGCCAGCGACTGCGCCTCGGGCTTCTGCGTGAAGGGGATCTGCTGCAACACCGCGTGCACCGGCCAGTGCGAGGCCTGCGACCTGGCCGCCACGCCCGGGACGTGCTCACCGGCCAACGGCGTCCCCTGTGACGACGGGAATGCCGCCACCTGCGACGACACCTGCCTGAACGGCGTCTGCACTGGCGGCACGTGCCCCGAGATCTGCCCCTCCCTCTCCGGCGCCGGGGTCAGTGTCACCTGCGCCTCCGGCGAGACGTGCGCCCTCACCTACTTCGACCTCTTGAATCCGAGCAGCATCCAGACCGGCTGCTGCCCGGCCGACGGCGTCCTCTGCGACCTCGGCAGCGTCGACTCCCCCGTTCCGTACGACCTGTGCTGCCCGGCCGGCGACACGTGCCAGACCCAGACCTTCCAAGGCACCACCATCCCCCGCTGCAGCTCCCAGGGCGAGATCTGCGCCTCCAGCTCCGGACCCATCACCTGCGCCTCCGGCGAGACGTGCGCCGTCACCCACTTCGACCCCCTCACGCGGAACTTCGCCCCCGGCTGCTGCCCGGCCGACGGCGTCCTCTGCGACCTCGGCGCCTTCGGCCCCCTCGACCGCTGCTGCCCGGCCGGCGACACGTGCGAGACTCAGACCTTCCAAGACACCACCATCCCCCGCTGCAGCTCCGACCCGGTGCCCTGCCCCGGCCCCTTCGGTGTCATCACCTGCCCCGCCGGCGACACGTGCGAGACCCAGACCATCGGCACCCTCACCGTCCCCCGCTGCAGCTCCCAGGGCGAGATGTGCCCTAACGCCACCGGCGGCTTCACCACCTGCCCCGCCGGCGAGACGTGTGCCCTCACCACGTTCACCGTCACCGACGCCGGCCCCACGGTCACGACTGGCTGCTGTGCGGCCGGCTCTACCCTCTGCCCGGTCGAGGCCCCCAGTGGCGGCACCGTCAACCTCTGCTGCCCGGCCGACGCCACCTGCGGCACGGCCACCGATGGCACCACGACGTATCCCGTGTGCGTCGCCGCCTGACCGGACCGCGGCCACGCAAGCGCGAGCGGCGAGTGGGATCCACGGATCTCGCTCGCCGTCCGCGCTGCGTACGACGGAGTGCCGAGGAGGCCGGGAGTTCTTTCCCCCGGCCGGTCATCGTTCCCACGACACCCGCACAGCAGACAGCCCCGGCAGATACCGCCAGGGCCGGTTCGTGGCATGGGGGTGGATAGTCCCTCCCACAT
The DNA here is from genome assembly GCA_902806395.1 of uncultured Thermomicrobiales bacterium. Next base: position 1,618 of record CADCWH010000211.1, read on the forward strand.
CGTGTGAGTTCCCACGTCCTTACCCACCCACGCCGTTAGTGACTGCCCCCTCCTACCTCACATCAGGGAGCGGAGCGGGCAGAGAGGGGGAGGGATCGAGCATCTATTCCGGCCCGCTCCGAATGTCCGATCTTCTCGCCATGCTGCCCAACTTGAATATCCCGCTCTACCTCGTGGCCCCCGACGATCGCCGGAACAAGGTATTGGCCGAAGTCAACCGGCCCACCTTCTCTCGGCTGACGCCCCCGCTGCGAACGGTCTGTCGGTATCTGTCGTTCTCGATGATCCGGGAGCAGATGCCACGGGATGCTCGATGAGTTCGATACATGTCCCCGACCTTCCTCGGAGAATTCTCGGAGTCGTGCGAGATGGACGACGTCTAGAGGTGCGCCGTCTCACGGTCGTGCCCAGGTAACGTCGGTCCGGATTCGCTGTCAGGCATGGGAAAGGCCGGGGCGGATGGACCGCCCCGGCCTTCGTCTGTCGCCTCGGATCAGTCCGCCGCCTCAGCCTCGGGCCAGCGAAGCCGAAGCCGGGATGGGGCAGGCGACCCCGGTCGTAACGTGGTGGCAATACCCGTTCGGGACCTTGTGCAGGTATTGCTGGTGATAGTCCTCGGCGTAGTAGAACGGACCGGCGGGGGCGATCTCGGTGGTGATGTCGCCCTTGCCACGCTGGCGCAGGGCCGAGCCGTAGGCGGAGGCGGTCTCCGAGGCGATGCGGGCCTGGTCGTCGGTCGTGGTGTAAATCGCGGAACGGTACTGGGTGCCGATGTCGTTGCCCTGCCGCATGCCCTGCGTCGGGTCGTGCGCCTCGAAGAAGACCTTCAGCAGGTCGGCGTAGCCGACCTTGACCGGATCGAAGACGACCAGGACGACTTCCGCGTGGCCGGTGCGGCCACCGCACACTTCCTCATAGGTCGGGTTCGGGGTGGTCCCGCCGGCATAACCAACGGCGGTGCTGTAGACGCCGTCTATCGTCCAGAACAATCGCTCGGCGCCCCAGAAACATCCCAACGCAAAGACGGCCCTCTCCATCCCGTCTGGAAATGGTGGTTGGATGGGCGTGCCCAACACCTCATGACGTGACGGGATCGTGAACCCCGGAACGTCACGTCCGGGCAGCGCGTCCTCGGGGGATATCATCTCGGCCTTCTTGCGGCCAAACAGGGCGTCCAACATCGTCTCACTCGCTCCTCTTCCCACCGGGTGGCGGGCCGTGGGTCATCCTCGCTCGACCCCCGAGTATACTCCGTTACGTCAAGTTCGGCCCTGCCCGCGCCACGGGATCCCGGCCGATTATCCAGCCGCCGGCGGTCTGGGCCGCCGCCGGTGACCATCGCGCCGATGGCGTCACGGCGTATGATGCCCTGGCCGCGATCGGGTCCCACCAGACGGCTCAACCACCAGGAGAAGACGCCACCATGCCAAGCTTCACGGTCGACGTTCCCCACCAGCTCGGCGCCGACGCCGCTACCGAACGGATCAAGAGCCTCGTGCCGACCATGCGGGAGCGCTACGGCGCCCAGATCAAAGACCTGCGCGAAGAATGGCAGGGTCACAACGGCTCGTTCGCCTTCAACGCGATGGGCTTCGATGTCAAGGGCAGCATCGCCGTCGTCGCCGACGCCGTGACCTTCCGAGGCGACCTGCCCTTTGCCGCCGCCCCATTCAAGGGCCAGATCGAGCGGATGGTCCGTGACCGGGCGACGGAGCTTCTGAAGGCTTCGTAGGTCGCCCGTCACCCCCGTCCCGTCAAACGTCCTCCGGCACCTCGCCATAGGCCGCCTGGTGACCACGCGCCGCCCCGATCGCCGCCATGTCCGGCTTAGCCAGTTCGAACGCTGCCCAGAAAACCCCCTCGGATAGGGTTGGGTAGGAGTGGATCGTGTCGCACAGGGCCGAGACGGGTAACCCAGTCCTCATCGCCAGCACGATCTCCGAAAGCATCTCGCCGGCATTGGCCGAGAGGATGTGGCCGCCGAGTACCTGGCCGGTCGCACGGTCACTGACCAGCTTCACCACCCCCTCGGTCTCCCCCGCCGTGATCGCCCGAGCGAGGTCCTTGACCTGCACCGTGGCGCACTTCACGTCGTATCCCTCGTCACGGGCCTGCGCCTCGGTCAGTCCGACCCGCGCTAATTCCGGGTCCGTGAAGATCGTCCAGGGCACCGCCCGGTAATCGGCCCGCTGCCGCGGGCCAGAGCCCATCAGGTTGTTCTCCGCGATCCGCGCCTGGTAATCCGCGATGTGGGTGAAGGGAAACAGCCCGGTCGCGTCGCCGACCGCCGCGATGTGCGGCACGTTCGTCATCATCTCGGCATCGACGACGATGCCCTGGTCGGTGGCGACCACGCCGGCTGCCTCCAGGTCCAATCCAGCGAAGGACGGCTTGCGACCAGCCGCGACCAGGATCGTCTCGGTGGCGCAATGCTCGACCCGTTCGCCTTCGCGGATACCGCTCACGCACAGCAGCCCGTCCCGGCGCACGACCCGGTCCACTCGGCAGCTCGTCTGGATCGCCACGCCCTCACGCCGCAGGACATCCTGCAGCGGCAACACAACCGCCTCGTCCTCCCGCGGGAGCAAGCGGCCAGCCGCGCCAAGGATCGTCACCTCGACGCCGAACCGGGCAAATACCTGCGCGAACTCGCACCCGATCACGCCGCCCCCGATGATGGTCATCGAACGGGGCAACTCGGGCAAGGCGACAGCCTCGACGTTCGTGATGTATCCCGCCTCGCGCAGACCCTCGATCGGGGGGATGACCTCCGACGCCCCGGTGGCGATGACGATCTTCTCGCCCCACAGGGTCTCGCCATTGACCTCCACCTCGTGCGGAGACACGAACCGGCCCGTCCCCTTGAAGAGCGACACGCCGCTCTCCCGGATATTGCGGTCACCATCCCCGCCTCGGATCGTGTCGATGACCCGATCGACCCGGGCGATCACCGCGGGCCAATCTGGGGTGACCTCTGGCACGGTGATGCCGAAGCGCGCGGCATGGCGCGCCTGATGCAAGATCTGAGCGGAGCGGACCAAGGTCTTGGTCGGGTCGCACCCGACGTTGAGGCAGGTCCCCCCTACCTTCCAACGCTCGATCAGGGCGACGCGCGCCCCCCGGTTGTTCGCCTCGCCGGCCACCGTGCTGCCCGCGCCACCGGCCCCGATCACGATCAAGTCGTACCGGTGGTTGCCCTCGTTTCCCGCCACGTCGTTCGCCCTTCCCCTCACGCGTTGCGCCTTCGTCTGGTTAGTGTACGGAGTTCCCCACCCTCACCGTGACCTAACGCGACACAGGATCGTAGATGAAGGTCAGCGCTTGCCGTATCGGAGCGCGACCGTTCCGTGTCGCGACGCAGTGGGCCTATGTGCCCGGCGTATCGGGGCACCGGCACCGTGCCTCGCCCCGTCAAAGCCTGCGGCAGCCAAACGTCGGTCTCCTACACGAGGAGCGCCAGGCGGATGGCGACATCCCATGCTGACGGGTAGAGCGGCGGCTCTGCCCGAAGGTGCGTCGAGCCGGCCTTAGAGACACGTAGCAGCCGCCAGACACGTGTGCCGTCCCGTTCGCAGGGCACCCGGTTCAGCAGGCCTACCCTCCCGGTCGCGCGATCGGGAGAAAACCGTGATAATCACGAGCCCGCGAAGGAGGATGGTACTCCGGCGCGTGATCGGGACGGCCCGAATGACCCCCTAGGAAGGGAGTGACGCGTGATCCACCGTATCCTCAACGTGGCCTTGGCCACCCTCGTACTGCTCGCGGGCGTCGTCGCCCTCGGGGTACCGCGCGTCGCGGGAGTCGCCCGGCAGGACGCCACATGTAACGTCCCCTACCCGACCGACACGCTCCAGATCATGGCGCCCGCCGCGCCGGGCGGCGGCTGGGACACCACCGCGCGGGAGATGCAGACCGTCCTCCAGACCGGGATCATCGACCAGAGCGTCGAGGTCTATAACGTCGAGGGCGCTGGCGGCACGATCGGCCTGGCCCAATTGGTGAGCGATAACGCGGGCGACCCTAACACCCTGATGATGATGGGTCTGGTGATGGTCGGCGGCATCGCCCTCAA
>CADCWH010000212.1 GCA_902806395.1 uncultured Thermomicrobiales bacterium
CATTCTCCTTTCCCTGTTCGTAGTGTGCCAAGATCGCACACGATGTTGACCACCAGGTGATCGACAACCGAACCCTCGCTCGCTACTCTGGTTCATAAGCGGTCACCGGCGGCGTGCGGGCGGGCCTGGGCAGGCACAGAGTGCGTCCCGGTTGGCCCCGGTCACCCAAGCCACCGCTGCCCCGTTCGACACCCCGCCCGTTCCAACACCAGCATCCCGGTGCCAGTCCGGTCCCCGTCCCGATCGTCTTCCGAGACGATCGCCCTGACGGGATCACGACCGCCCTGCTGGCCCCACGCTCCGAGGGCGGACCGGCGGGTGCGGCGGCGCGTCCTCCCGGTCCCGAGCGGTGCGATCGCTCGGGACACTTGGCCACCCCCGGCCGGGAAGCGACGCCAGTACAGAGGGGGTGGCTGCCGCTTGCCGCCTGCCGCCTCCGTCCCGTGCTACGCTTCCCCCAGAAATCCGCATCATCGTGGCTATGACGGAAACCGTGCCGACGTCGCCGGCGCCGAGCGAGTCCGGGAGGGTGGGAGCCGGGCCCAGGGGCGATGACGGACATCCTTCCCGAGCCGCCGCCCGAACCCGGGACACTCCGTCTCGGCAGTAGGCGCGGCCGACCGTCGCCCGTTACCGCGACTTCCCCCGGCGGCAGGCGTGCCGCCGGGGACTGAGTGGGTTCGTCTCCCGGTCGCGTCAATGCGATCGAAACGGCGGGCCAACCGGGGTGGTACCGCGGGTTCGCCCGTCCTCGACGCATCGGGGGCGGGCGTTTTGGCGTCCCGCGCCCGGCGCACGTCGTCCCTTCCGACCAACACTCGACTGACCACGACCGACCCGATCGCCGACAGACAGACCGGAGCGCACACGCACATGACGACTTTTCGCGAGGTGGCCCAAAAAGTCGATTTCCCGGCTCAGGAGCGCGAGACCCTCGCCCGTTGGGGACGAGAAGAGACGGTCGCCACCTACCTGCGCCGCAACGAGGACAGCACCGAGCGGTTCTCCTTCCTCGACGGCCCGATCACCGCCAATAACCCGATGGGCGTCCACCACGCCTGGGGCCGCACCTACAAGGACCTCTTCCAGCGCTACCAGGCCATGCTCGGTAAGCGGCAACGGTTCCAGAACGGTTTCGATTGCCAGGGCCTTTGGGTCGAGGTGGAAGTCGAGAAGGAGCTCGGCCTCAAGAGCAAGCGCGACATCGAGACCTACGGCATCGCCGAGTTCGTCGAGCGCTGCAAGGAACGGGTCCTCAAATACGCCGCGCGCCAGACCGACCAGTCAGTTCGCCTCGGCTACTGGATGGACTGGGACAACTCCTACTTCACGATGTCCGACGAGAACAACTACACCATCTGGCACTTCCTCAAGACCTGCCACGAGCGCGGCTGGATCTACAAGGGCCACGACGTGATGCCCTGGTGCCCCCGCTGCGGGACGGGCATCTCCGAGCACGAGATCGTCACCGAGGGCTACCAGGACCGCACCCACCTCTCGACCTATGTCGCCTTCCCCCTCCGTGACGAGCCCGGCGCCTCCCTCTTGGTCTGGACCACCACCCCCTGGACCCTGGTCGCCAACGTCGCCGCCGCCATCCATCCGGAGTTGGCCTACGTGCGGGTCGAGCGCGAGGGTAAGGCCTATTACCTGGCCAAGGATGCCGTCCGGACCGCCATCCGCGGCGACCACGAGGTGACCCGAGAGCTGACCGGCCAGGAGATGCTTGGCTGGGCCTACGACGGACCGTTCGATGACTTGCCCGCCGGGGAAGGTGTCGCCCACCGCGTCATCGCCTGAGACGACGTCTCCGCCACCGAGGGAACCGGCATCGTCCACATCGCCCCCGGTTGCGGCAAGGAGGACTTCGCCCTTTCGAAGACTCACGACCTGCCCGTCATCGCCCCGATCGACGAGTTCGGGGTCTACGTCACTGGCTTCGGCCCGTTCTCCGGCGCCTACGTCCACGAGGTCGCCACCCCGATCATGGCCGCACTCGACGACAAGGGCCTCCTCTTCCGCGGCGAGAACTACACCCACCGCTACCCCGTCTGCTGGCGCTGTAACACCGACTTAGTCTTCCGATTGGTCGACGAGTGGTTCATCTCGATGGGCGAGTTGCGCGGCCCGATGATGGACAACACCCGCGCCATCCGCTGGATTCCCGAGTTCGGCCGCGACCGCGAGTTGGACTGGCTCGCCCACATGGACGACTGGATGATCTCCAAGAAGCGGTACTGGGGCCTGGCCCTCCCCATCTACGAGTGCCGCGCCTGTGACACTTTCGAGGTGATCGGCAGCGAGGTCGAACTCGAGGAGCGCACCGTCTCCGGCTGGGACGACTTCGCGGGCCATACTCCCCACCGTCCCTGGATCGACGCGGTGACGATCGCCTGCCGCTCCTGCGGCGCCGAGGTCAGCCGGATCAAAGACGTCGGCAACCCATGGCTCGACGCCGGGATCGTCGGTTTCTCGACCCTCGACTATCGTCACGACCGGGAATACTGGGATCAATGGTTCCCGGCCGACCTGATCTCCGAGAGCTTCCCCGGCCAGTTCCGCAACTGGTTCTACGCCCAACTGGCCGAGGGCACGACCCTCGTGCCCGATCAGCCTCCTTATAAGACGGTCTTCTCGTACGCCCTGATGCGTGACGAGAAGGGCGCCGAGATGCACAAGAGCAAGGGCAATGCGATCTGGTTCGACGACGCCGCCGAAATCGCCGGCGTCGACACCATGCGCTGGCTCTTCGCCACCGTCAACCCGTTCGTCAACGTCAACTTCGGCTACGGTCAGTGCGACGCCGTCCGCCGCCGCTTCATCATCCCGCTCTGGAACTGCTACGCCTTCTTCGCAAACTACGCCCGCCTTGACGGCTGGGACCCCGCCGATCCCGCCAATGCCGTCCCCCTCGCCGAGCGGACCATGCTCGACCGCTGGGTCATCTCCCGCCTCCACCAATTGACGGCCCTCTGCCGCGAGCGGCTGGACGACTACGACAGCCCCGCCGCCGCCCGTGCGATCGAGCACTTCGTGATCGAGGAACTCTCGAACTGGTACATCCGTCGCAACCGCCGCCGGTTCTGGAAGACGGAGAGCGACCGCGACAAGCTGGCCGCCTACGCCACCCTGCACGAGTGTCTGGTGACCGTCTCCGGGCTCCTCGCCCCGTTCATCCCCTTCCTAGCCGACGAGATGTACCAGAACCTGATCCGCTCGGCCGATCCGGCCGCGCCCGCCTCGGTCCACCTGACCGACTACCCCGCCGCCGATCCGGCCGCCATCGACGAGGCCCTCTCGGCCGACATGACCGCCGTGTTGGAGGTCGTCACTCTGGGTCACGCCGCCCGCCAGGAGGCCGCGGTGAAGGTCCGCCAACCCCTTCCGGCCCTGCTGGTCTACTCCCGCGACACGGCCGCGACCGACTCCGTGATGCGACTGCGGGAGATGGTCTTGGAGGAGTTGAACGTCAAGGAGATCCGGCCCCTGGCCGACCCCGGCGACGTGGTTGCCTATGACATCCGCCCCAACCTCAGCCTGCTCGGCCCGAAGTACGGCAAGCGCCTCGGCCCGATCCGGGCCGCCCTGATTGCCGAGCCCGCCGCCTCTGTCGCCGGGCGGGCCGCCGCCGGGCAGCCCGTCGCTCTGTCCCTCCCTGACGGCGAGGCGATTGACCTGCTGCCGGAGGAGATCCTGGTGTCCCTGACCAAGCGGGCGGGGTATGCCGCGGCCCAGGGCGCCATCGGGACCGTGGTCCTCGACACCTCCCTGACCCCGGCCCTGATCCGCGAGGGCCAGATGCGCGACTTCGTCCGCGGTGTCCAGGACGCCCGCAAGCGGGCCGGCTACGAGATCGAGGACCGGATCGCCCTCTCGGCCACCGCCGACCCCGAGATCGTCGTCGCCCTGACCGGCCACGAGGCGACGATCCGGGCAGAGATCCTCGCCAGCACCCTTGACATCGCCGCTGCCGCCGGCCGCTCCGACGCCGTCGAGGCCGAGTCCACCGACGGCCCCGGGGGCACGGTCGACGCGGCAGGCTGGTACCGCGACCAGATCCAGGTTGGCGCCCACCACGTCGACATAGCCATCCGCCGAGCCGGGAAAGACGGGGAAACGGGATGACGACCCCATCACGACCTGCCGCTGGCGAGCCATGGGATCGGTCCGATCGGGAGACGCCCGACCCCGTCCAGGTCGGCGGGGAGGTGCCCCTGGAGCCGATGAGCGACGACGAGATCCTGGCTGCCAACGAGCAGTACCTGGATGACGCCGACGCGATCGTCGGTCCCGAGCGGGCCCACCGCGTCTTGGACACCTACGTCAGTGAGTTGGCAGCCGACCGGGAGTCCGACCGGGACACCCGGGTACCGGAGCGCCTCGTCCGGGTCGCCCGCCCCCCGCGGCGGGACCGCCCATCATGATCCCGGGGGAGGCCCGGTGATCGACTTTTGGCCCTACATCAGCCCAAACCACGCCAGACGGTTGGACCCGATCAATCTGGTGTTCTTCGGCAACGCCACGCCGCAGCGGGTAGAGGACTGCTTCCGCCACCGGTTGGACCGGACGTGGGAGGGAGCGTTCCTCTCCCACCCGATGTTCGCCTACATCGACGATACCGACCACGGCGGGCGACGGATTTGGAAGCGACAGGTGGTTGACCTCACCCTTGGCAATGTCGTCAGCCGCCACCACGTCCGCATCTTCGCGTGCGACCGGCCCGACCCCGACTCGCCGGAGGGACCGGGGTTCGGCCATTGGTGCATCGCCGCCGTCCACCGCGAACACCACGATTGGCCCCTGGACCACATCGTCGAGTCCTGGGACGAGGCCCGCGACCTGGTCCGCGATGCCTTCGAGGGATGCCCGTTCACCGGTGAGGTCTTCACCATGGACCTCGGTGCCGCCGGACATTGGCACGGCCCTCCCTTCGACGGCCAGGTGGCCTTCATCGAACTGACATGAGCCCGCCGTGGCATCGGTCACGACGACTGCCCGATATGGGGGAGCAAGGCACCGTCGCATCGCGATCTGGCCGCTACCCGGCGGCAGGGATCGACCGGCGCGCCGCCAGCATGTCGGCCGCCCGGAACACCAAGGGATTGAGCGTGATCGAGACCAGCGCCCCGGCCAAGATCAGGTTGTAGCCCTCCACGGGGAGCAGGTCGAGCGAGCGGCCGACCTGAGCCACGATGAACGAGAACTCGCCGATCTGGGTCAAACCGGACGCCACGGTGAGCGCCGTTCGCCGCTGACCGCGCAGCATGATCACGAGGCCCAGAGCGGCCAGCCCATTCCCCACAACGATGATCACCACGACCAGCGCGATCTGTCCCGGGGCGTCCAGGAGGAACGTTGGGTCGACCAGCATCCCGACTGATACGAAGAAGAGGACCAGGAACGCGTCCCGCAGGGGAGCGATCTCTACCTCGGCATCGTGGCCCGCCTCGGATTGCCCGACCACCAGCCCGGCCACGAACGCCCCCAGGGCGAACGAGATGCCGAAGATCTCGGCACCGCCGTACGCGATGCCCAGCGCGGTCGCGAGGACAGCGAGGACGAACAGTTCCCTCGACTCCATTCCCCTCACCTGTCGCAGCAGCCAGGGAATAAACCGCGCCCCGACCACCAGCATCAAGATGGCGAAGGCGGCGATCTTGCCGAAGGTGCTGGCCAAGGTTGCCAGCACGTTGGTCTGCCCCTCTCCCTCCGTGATGCCGCCCAATTGCCCGGCAAAGATCGGGAGGAGGACGAGGACCAGCACCATGGCGAGGTCCTGGACCAGTAGCCAGCCGATCGCCGTTCTCCCCGCTCCGGTCTGCACTTCCTCCCGGGATTCCAGCGCCCGGAGCAGCACGACCGTGCTTGCCACCGAGAGCGCCAAGCCAAAGACCAGTCCCTCCCCGGGTGTCCAGCCCCAGAGGGTGGCGGCGCCGAGACCGACGAGCGTCGTCACGGTGATCTGACCGACCGCACCGGGGAGGGCGATACCGCGCACGGCCAGGAGGTCACCAGGTGAGAAGTGGATCCCGACGCCGAACAGCAACAGGACCACCCCAATCTCGGCCAATTGCGGTGCGATCGCGGCATCAGCGACGAAACCGGGCGTGAACGGCCCGATGGCGACCCCGGCTAGGAGGTACCCGACGATCGGCGGCAGCCCGATGCGCATGACGATCAGGGCGGCGGCGAATGCCGCCGTCAACCCGACCGCGACGGTCGCCATCAACTGCGTGTCATGAGGCACTGAACGGCCCCCGTTCGATCAATGTGAGCGGGGCGTAGCAGCTAGGGCTCCGCGTGCCAGTGCCCGCAGAGGACCTATTGTCGACGCCCCTCGACGCCGCGACTGTACCAGAGCGATGGACGGGTCGTCTCTGACTCCGTGGCGTGACGTTGCTGGACCGCATCATGGTGATCCCATAGGGGCCTGGGCCATAATGGGGGGCGAATCACGATACGGACGACCGAGCCCACGCCGCGAGACGGCGAGGCGACCCACCCCGAAAGAGGACCACGCCTGGTGGCTACGACCATCGTCATCGTCGGCTTGCCCAGCAGCGGCAAGACGACCGTCTTCAACGCCCTCACCCGCGCCGAGGCCCAGACCGGGACCTTCGGGGCCGGGTCAGACGAGCCGAACCTGGCCAACGTCAAGGTGCCGGACCCGCGCCTCGACATCCTGACCGCGATGTTCAACCCCAAGAGCCGCGTCCCCGCCGATGTCCAGTACCTAGACGTGGCCGGAATCGCCAAGGGCATCGGTGAGAAGGGGATGGGCGGCCAGCTCCTCGGTCACCTGGCGCAGGCCGACGCACTGATCCACGTCGTTCGCGCCTTCGAGGACGAGGAGGTCGCCCACCCCGAGGAGACCGTCGACCCCCTCCGCGACATCGAGACGCTCAATCTGGAGTTCCTGTTCAGTGACCTGGCGATCATCGACAAGCGCCTGACCCGGCTCGTCTCCCAGATCCCCAAGCTGCGTGGCCCGGAGCGCGAGGCTTTCGAGCGCGAGCAGGTGGTCCTGACCCGCCTTAAGGCCGCCCTGGAGGCCGACCAACCCCTGCGCGAGGTGGTCTCTGGTCTCGAACCGGACGACGCCAAGATCCTGCGCGGCTTCGGCTTCCTGACTGCCAAGCCGCTCCTGATCCTGCTCAATGTCAGCGAGGCCCAACTCGGTGCCGCCGCCGACGACCTCGTCGCCGAGGCCACCTCCGACTTCGGTCGCCCCGGAGTCGCGATCGACGCCCTGGCTGGCCAGATCGAGAGCGAGATCGCCCGCCTCGACGACGCCGACGCTGCCGTGTTCATGGAAGACCTCGGCATCGCCGAGTCCGGCCGCGACCGCGTCCTGCGCCTGGGCTTCGAACTCCTCGGCCTGATCCCGTTCTTCACCGTCGGTCCCGACGAGTGCCGGGCCTGGACGATCCGCCGTGGCGACACCGCCGTCGAGGCGGCCGGGACGATCCACTCCGACATCCAGCGGGGCTTCATCCGGGCCGAGATCGTCGGCTACGAGGACCTGATCGCCGCCGGGGGCATGGCCGAGGCCAAGAAGGCGGGCACCTTCCGCCGCGAGGGCAAGACCTACGTGGTCCAGGACGGTGACACGATCAACTTCCTGTTCAACGTCTGATGTCTCGGGTCACG
>CADCWH010000213.1 GCA_902806395.1 uncultured Thermomicrobiales bacterium
GAGCCTCGTGGCATGCGGTGATGAGGGCGAACAGGACGACCCGACCGCGATCCTCACGCCCGACCAATCACCCACACCCAACGACATCGGGACGCCGGTGGCGTCGCCAATGGCCAGCCCGGGGGCCGGCACACCAGTTTCCCCGCTCACCTCGGCGGCGACGGGAGTGTTGGACCGGGCCAGCGCCCGGCTCGGCGAACTGTCGACGATCCACTTCGAATTAGACGTGGACGGGACTACCTTCATTGACGAGGGTCAGTCGATTCAACTCCTCAGCGCCGAGGGTGACATCGTCCGGCCCGATCGGGTCCGGGCATCGTTCTCGGCGAATGTCGAACAGACCGCCAATGTCACGATCCAGATCGTCACCATCGGCGCGACGACCTGGTGGACCAACCTGGTCTCCGGCGAGTGGGGGCCCGCACCGGACGAGATCGGGTACGACGCGTCGGTGCTCTTCGACGAGACGGTTGGGCTAGGTGCCGTGCTTCGCCAATTCGGTGAGGTCTCCCGGTTCGACGAGGAAGAGTTTGACGGTGATGCCGCCTACCACATCGCCTCGACGGTCCCCAGGACCCTGATCGACGCGGTGACCGCCAATACCCTGGACGGCGACCTGGTCGATGTCGATGTCTGGGTCGGGCGCGATAGCCTCGACATCCTGCGGGTGGTCGTGCGGGAAACCCCCGCCGCCGACTCTGGCGACCTGGCGCGCTGGATCCTGGACGTTTCCGACCACGACGCGCCGGTGACCATTGACCCGCCCATCTGACCCCGCCGGCGTCGCCGTTCCGCCGACCCACCGTGGTGTCCTGGCGGTTGCCCTGGCGGTGGTCTTCCTCGGCGCGGTCGACCTGACGGTCGTCGCCACCATCCTGCCCAGCCTGATCACCGACCTCGGACTCAACTCCGCCGATGTCGACCGCCATATCTGGGTGGTCAATGCGTATCTGATCGCCTACCTCGTCAGTATCCCGATCGTCGGCAAGATCAGCGACCGGGTTGGCCGTATTGCGACGCTGCAAGCATCGCTGGCCGTGTTCGCGGTCGGGTCGGTCCTCTGCGCCACCGCCGATAGCTTCGCGGTCCTGGTCGCCGCCCGGGTCATCCAGGGCGCCGGGGGCGGAGCGCTCCTGCCGACCACGATGGCCCTCGTCGGCGATGTGGTGCCACGGGGCCGGCGCCAGGCCGCGCTTGGGTTAGTCGCGGCAGCGGACACGGTCGGGTGGGCGATCGGCCCAATATGGGGAGCGGTCGCGGTCGCGCTCCCGTTCGGCGGCGACCAGGCCTGGCGCCTCGCCTTCTGGGCCAATGTCCCGCTCGCGGCCATTGGCATGGCCGGCTTAGCCCGGACCGGCCGCCGTATTCCACGAGTCAGCGTCACGCGCGGCGGCCTTGACACCGTCGGCCTGACGCTGCTGGCGATCGCCCTGACCCTCGGCACCATGGCCTTATCCTCGGGCGGCGAACTAGGCGCCACGGCAACGAGTGGCACTCGGGCCTTCGGCGGCTCGACGAACCCACTCGGTGGCTATCTGCTGCCGCTCGGGCTCGGTGCCGTGGCCGTGGTCGGCGCGCTGGTCTGGTGGGAACGCCGCACCTCGGCTCCGATCGTGCCACCCGCACTATTTGCCGCGGCCGCGTTTCGCGGCTCCCTGGCCGCGAACTTCCTCGTCGGCTTCACGTTGATCGTCGCGATGGTCGATATCCCGGTCGTCGTCGCCCTCACCGTCGCCAGCGATCGCGTCAGTACCCTCAGCGCGTCGCTTCTGATCCCCTACACCGGTGCGATGACGGTCATGGCCTGGCAGGGGGGCAGGATGGCCGCACGTTGGGGCGACCGCACGACCGGCATCATCGGCCTCTGCCTGGCGGCCCTCGGCTACGCTGCCGCCTGGGCTCTCCTCGATGGTGACCGGCTCGGGCTCGTCTCCCCAGCCCTGCTGGTGGCCGGGGCTGGTTTCGGCATGGTGATTGCCCCGATCGGATCCAGCGCCCTCTCGGTGATCCCCGGCGCGGTCCGCGGCCTCGGTGCCGGTCTGCTGATGGTCGCCCGACTGCTCGGGATGACGATCGGCATCTCGGTCCTGACCTCATTCGGGGTCCAGCGACTCCAGATGCTGACCGGCGGCCTCGAACCGATCGACCCGGTCCCCGGTGAGACAACCGGCCAATTCCTGGTGCGGCAACAACGCTTCATCGAGGAGGTCGCCATCCCGCTCGGTGTCCGCGTCGTGGAGGAGACGTTCCTGATTGCCGCCGTCCTGACGCTCGCGGCCATCATCCCGGTCACGATCATGGGTGAGCAATACCCGGGCGAGGACGACGCGCCCGCCTAACCCGCCTGAGCCAGATCGCCCCCGGCAGTCGACGCCAGTGACGGTGCCGCCAGGGCGGCACGGAGTCGTGTCATCCCGGCCGCCACCGGGGACGCGCCGTCGTAGAGAGCTGACCCGACCACCACTTTGGTCGCCCCGGCGTCCCGGACGGCGGCGATCGTGTCGGCGTTGACGCCCCCGTCGACCTGGATCGCGATCTCCCGGCCAGTCGCAACGACCATCCCCGCCAGCTTCCTGATCCGTCCAAGGGCTCCGGGGATGAATACCTGGCCACCGAACCCCGGGTTGACGCTCATGACCAACACCTGGCCGACGATGGGCAATAGCTCCTCGACCGAGACCAGCGGCGTCCCGGGGTTCAGCGTGACGCCCGCCACCATCCCGGCGGCATCGATGGCCTGGATCGTCCGATAGATGTGACGCGTCGCTTCGACGTGGACCGTGAGCACGTCGGCCCCGGCGGCGGCGAACGCGTCGACGTAGCGCTCGGGGTCGACCATCATGAGGTGGACATCGACCGGGAGTGCGGTAGCCCGGCGCACCGCCGCGACGATCGGTAGGCCGATCGAGATGTTCGGGACGAACAATCCGTCCATAATATCGACGTGGACGTAGTCGACCCCCGCTGCCTCGGCCTCAGCCAGTTGGTCACCGAGTCGCAGGAAGTCGGCGGTCAGGATCGACGGGCCGATCTGGATGGACGACTGGGGCACACCCTGGCTCCTCTGCCGGCAGTCAAACGAGTACCCGGGATGCCGAGCGGCGTCGCCGGGGGGAGGAAGTCGCACGCATGGCAGACACGTCGGCACGCACGCGCCAGGGGCGACTCGCCTTTCCGCGTCAGTCCATCATCGGGGCGGCGCTGCTCATCGTCGCTTGGCCGATCGCCTGGTCGGGGCGCGAACCGTGGACATGGTACACGTTCGTCCCGCTCTGGCTGGGCTACATCTTCTCGCTGGACGGCATCAACCTCATGCGGACCGGGACCTCACTCCTGACCCGCTCCCGCCGCGAATTTGCCTTCCTGTTCCTGACCTCGGCTCCGCTCTGGTGGATCTTCGAACTCTTCAACTTACGGATCGATAACTGGTTTTACACCATCCCCTTCGCCTATACCCGGTTCGAGTACGTCGTGCTCGGCTCCATCGCCTTCTCGACCGTCGTTCCCGCCATCTTCGAGACCGCGGAGTTCTATCGCTCCCTGATCGGGCGCCGCCCGGTCCGATGGGTGGCGGCCTTCGCGGGCGACGGCGGCTGGTTCACTGCTGTGGTCGTTGGGCTGGCGATGATCGCCCTGGTGGTCCTCTTTCCCCGCCAGGCGTTCCCGCTGGTCTGGGTGAGCGTGTTCTTCTTCATTGACGGGATCAACCGGCGACTCCGACTCCCAAGCATCACCGAACAGACGGCCGCTCGTCGCTGGGACACCGTCGTGATCCTGATCCTGGCCGGATTGACCTGCGGCTTCTTCTGGGAGATGTGGAACTATTGGTCGGTCCCCAAGTGGACCTATTCCGTCCCCCACGCCGACTTCCTGCCCATCTTCGAGATGCCCATCCTCGGGTATCTCGGCTACATCCCCTTCTCGCTCGAGGTCTTCGCCCTCTACTACCTGCTACGCCGCTGCCTCGGCCCGACCCCAGCCGACTACGTGGCCTTCGACGACCTGGTCGAATCCGGCCGGCGCCCGGCGCCAATCGGAGCCGCATCGCGACGTCAGTCCTAACCAGTCGCGTTGACCACCTTTTCCGCGGCTCCCTATACTGACCGGCGAGACGGCGGGACGAGTCCCGTCGCGTCGTGGCCCGCCGAGCGCGCCGTCTTCTCGCGCGTTTAGCTCGTCAGGCGGATTGTCCGGTGAACATCTTCGAAAAGTTCGAGCAGTCGTTCGAGCGCCTGATGGAGGGATCGGTCGGGCGGCTCTTCCGAAGCCCGATCCAACCGGCGGAGATCGGCCGCAAACTCGAGCGGGCGATGATTTCCCGCCAGGTGGTCTCGGTCGATGGGACATTGGTCCCCAACGATTTCCGGGTCACCATGCACCCGCTCGACATGGTCCAGTTCGCCGATTACATGACTTCGTTGACGAAGCAGATGGAAGCGTGGATCACCGAGACTGCCCAGGACCGTGGTTTCAAGGTTGTGGACCGCGTCCGCGTCCAGATTGCCGCCGACCAGGGCGTTCCCCGCCGCGCGATTCAGATCACCGCCGCGATCGCGGATCGGCCGGCCATCACGCCTTCGGCCCAGGAGCAGATCCAGCGAACTGAGGTGTTCCGCGTCATCCGAGAGACGAGCGGCATCACCCCCGTCCGACTCCTGTTCGTCGACGGACCGCGCAAGGGGGAAGAGGTGGTACTGCGCAAGGCCGTGACGACCCTCGGCCGGGCCCTCGACAACGACATCATCTTCGAGACGGGAGACGTCTCCCGCCACCATGCGCGGCTTGAGTTCGTCGAACAGGGGCTCAAGGTGATCGACCTCGACAGCACGAACGGCACCCGCGTCAATGGCAAGGTGATCCGCTCGCACCCGGTCCAAGTCGGTGACGAGGTGACCTTCGGCACATTGAAGGCGTCGGTCCTGCCCTACGCGGGCAAGGCCTGACGGGAGCGTCTCCACCGCCATGTCGACGACCCTCCCGGCCGACTGGTTCCTCCTCCTCCTACGCCTGCTGTTTGCCTTCCTGCTGCTCTTTTTCCTCTACCAATTGTTCAGGGTCCAGCTCCGTGAGCTGATGGCTCTGGCGATCCCGGCCCAGGCTGGCGCGCCGGCGGCCACTCCCCGCGCCACGCGAGCGACCTTCGTGGTGACCGACGGCGCCCGGAGTGACCTGGTACCGGGGACTGCCTTCGTCGTCACCGACCGGGCGACCGTCGGGCGCCGGGTCGACGCCGATATCCACCTGGATGACCCGTCTACTTCCGCCGATCACGCGGAGGTGCGTTTCGCGAACCAGGACTGGTGGGTGGCCGATGTCGGCAGCACGAACGGTACACTCGTCAACGACCGGACGATCACCGCTCCGGTCCGCATCCGGGACGGGGATGTTGTACAGTTCGGACGAATCCGGATGGAGTTCACCATCGGCCGCTGATCCTCCTTCGGACCAGCCACCGCGGTGTCCCGGCGCCCTTTTTCGCCCCGAGACGAGTGGAACAAAGGACCTGCCAGTGGCCACGTCGGAACTCCAGGTCACCAGGCGAGGCGGCTTCGCCCGCGTCGCGTCGCGTCCCACGACATTCGCTCTCCCGACCACCGACGCGGCGTCCAGACTCCTCAACGACCCACGATCGCGACGCCTGCTTTCCCGGGCCGGGACATGCCTAGCATTCCTGCTCCTGTTCTCCGTCGTCGCTCTGATCGCCTTCCGTGCTGCCTATTCGGGGCGCGTTTACCCCGCCGTACAGGTGGCCGGCGTAGCGGTCGGTGGTGACTCGCCCGAGGATGCCCGGGCGGCGGTCGCCTCGATGGCTGCCGACATGGAGCAGGGCTCGTTCCTGTTCACCGTCGGCGAGCGGAGCTTCGCCCCCACCCTGGCGGAACTGGGCATCTCGGTGGACGTGGATCGGAGTGTCGACCGGGCCTTTGCCCTGGGACGTGGGGCCAGTGCCGCCGATCGCGTGGCTTGGACCCTCGACCTGATCCGAGCCGACCAGCAGTCACCCCTCTACGTCTCCTTCGACCAGACCCGCTTCCAACTCTATCTCGACGGACTCGATCGCGAAATTGGTCCGCCGCCTCAGAACGCGACCATCGCCGTCCGGGGGAGTTCGGTCTCGATCATCCCCGAGGTCGATGGACTGTTGATCGATCGCGCCGCCACCGAGACGGCCATCCGCACGGCGATCAGCGAGCTTTCGCCCGTCTCGATGCCGCTCCCGACCGTCGCATTCAAGGCCACGGTCCGCTCCGCTGACCTCGCCGGAATCCAGTCGCAGATCGCCGCCGCGCTCGAACGACCGATCAAAGTCGCCTTCGAAGGCGAGGTCTGGGACATCGCCCCGGCCGAGATCGGCCAATTCGTCGTCCTCCGGGAAGACCCCGCCCTGACCGGAGCCGCGGCCGTTTCAATAGACCTCGACCGTGACCGGCTGGTCCCGTGGCTGGACGAGACCTTCCGTGCCCGCATCGATCGGGAGCCCGTGGATGCCCTGGTCGGCTGGAACGGGGGGCCGGTCGCGATCGAACCGAGCATCGATGGCGTTCGCCTCCGCCCTACCACCCTAGCGGACGAGGTCTCCGCCAGCTTCACTGGCGCACGACGCACCGTCCAGGTGCCGGTCAACGTGGTGGCCCCGACGGTCGATAGCGACAACCTGGCAGCACTCGGTCTGACGACGCTCCTCGCTCGTGGCACGTCGAACTACGATGGATCGACGTACGACCGTTCGACCAACATCGCCGTCGGGGCGTCATTGATGAATGGCACCCTAGTCCCCCCCGGTGGCCTGTTCTCGTTCAACGGGGCCATCGGCGAGATCACGGAAGATAAGGGCTACGTCGAGGCTAAGGTGATCCAGGCCGAACGAATCGGTAAGGACATCGGCGGAGGCATCTGTCAGGTCTCAACCACGGTCTTCCGCGCCGCGCTCCTGGCTGGACTGCCGATCGAGCAGTGGTGGCCCCACACCTACCGAATCAGCTACTACGAGCGCGATGGCTGGGGACCGGGGTATGACGCGTCGATCTTGCAGATCGGCGACGACCCGTCACAGTGGGGCGACTTCACTTTCCGCAACCCGTCGGACTCCTGGCTCTTGGTCGAGTCCTGGGCGACCGGGGTGGAAGTCGTGGTGAACCTCTACGGGGCTGACCTCGGTTTCGATGCACAACTCACCGAGACCGAGACCGGAGTCACCATCCCGATCGACCCCGACTTGGAGGTCGTCAATGAGGACCTCGACCCGGGCACCATCGAGCACACCGAACTCCCCGAGGAAGGGATCGAGGTCTGGTTCGTTCGCGACGTCTATGATCAGGACGGGACCCTCGTGGAGTCTCGGAAGTTCAGGACGGTGTTCCATTCCCGCGGGAACGTCTGGCAAGTCAGTCCTGACATGCGCGGGCAGTCACCAGCGGGTGGTGGATGATGCGGTCCTCGATCGATTCGGCGTCGCCCGGGACGGCATCGTCTCGACTGCCCGGCAGCTTCTCCCTCGTCCTCCCCGCCCACAATGAGGAAGAAAACATCGCGATCGTCGTCGCCGACGCGTTGGCGACGCTTCC
>CADCWH010000214.1 GCA_902806395.1 uncultured Thermomicrobiales bacterium
GTCTCGCTCTGTCATCGGTGTTGGCTCCTTGTCCGGCCGTCCCGCGGAGTGCCGGAAACATGGGGTCGAGGGTGGCCCGGGACACGCCCGGGAGGGGGCCGAGAGCTGGGTTGGTTCGGTGTGGCTCGCCGTGATCGAGGTGAACGTGCATAGAAAACATGTTCTACAAACGCTCCCCCATGATACCGTTTTCGGCCGCTCACGTCAATTGAATCATGGCTTTCCGGTCGCGTTGGTGCCCGTCCCGAATGACTGAAGGCGTGTCCAGAAACGTCCTGGCGACGGGCCATTCCCGTTCCCCCCGGCCACGGCACCGGCGATGGCATTGGGGGGCACCCCAACGGATATCGGACGATGGCGGCGTGACGCTAGCCGGTCCCCGGCAAGTCCCGTACACTTAGCCGGATGCGCGCGGGGTCGCTGGTCTCCGAGCGGCCCGGACTCGCGGGATCCCCGCGCCGGCGCCTCGGCCGGTCCCCCGGCGGCAAGTGGTCGCCAGACGGCGATCCGGTATGCGATGTCCGAACGGCATGGTCTCGCCCTGTTAACGATGGTCGCCCGGGACCGGGTGGCGACGTGTACCGTGTCCGTCGGGGAACGGTCTGCCGGGCAGAGGGAGTACGACGGTGACGCGGGTGGTGGTGACGGGGGTCGGTGCGGTCACGCCGCTCGGCACGGGCGCGCAGACATTTTGGGACGGTCTCAACGCTGGCCGGTCCGGGATCAGGATCGTCCAGCACTTCGATCCCAGCGACCTCGAGGTCCAGATCGCCGGCGAGGTACCCGACTTCGTCGTCGCCGACCACATGAACCCTAAGGCGGCCCGCCGCATGGACCGGTTCGCCCAGTTCGCCGTGGCTGCTGCCCGCGAGGCGATCGACCAGGCCGGTCTTGAAATCACCGACGCCAACCGGGACCGGATCGGGATCATGGTCAACACCGGCGGCGGTGGCGTGCCGACGATCGAGAACGAGGTCCGGAACATGACCGAGCGCGGCCCGAACCGGGTCGGCCCCTTCTTGATCCCGATCTTTGCCCCAAACATGGCCAGTTGCCAGGTGGCGATCCAGATGGGCATCCACGGTCCGGCCGTGACCTCCGTCGCGGCCTGCGCCGCCGGTGTCCAGGCGTACGTCGACGCGATCTACATGCTGGAGCGGGGCGAGGTCGACGTCGTGATCACCGGGGGCACCGAGGCCGCCCTGACCCCGGTCGCCCTGACCAGCCTGGCCCACATGGGTGCCCTCTCCCGCCGCAACTCGGCCCCGGCCGAGTCCAGTCGCCCCTTCGACCTCGGCCGGGACGGATTCGTCTTCTCCGAGGGCGCGGCGATCATGGTGCTGGAGACGGAGGAGCACGCTGCCCGGCGTGGTGCCAGCCCGATCTGCGTTGCCCACGGCGGCTCCTATACCTCCGACGCCTTCCACATCACCGCCCCTGATCCCAAGGGCAGCGGCGCCGCTCGCGCGATCACCCAGGCGATGGCCCGCGCCAAGGTCGCCCCGACCGACGTGGACTACGTCGCCGCCCACGCCACCTCGACGACCATCGGCGATATCGCCGAGACCCAGGCGCTGAAGATCGCCTTCGGCGACCACGCCCCCAAGCTGGCGATCTCCGCCAACAAGTCCATGCTCGGCCACTTGTTGGGCGCCGCGGGGGCCGTCTCCGCCCTGGCCTGCGTCCTGGCGATCCGGGATGGTCGGGTTCCCCCGACCATCAACCTGACCGACCCAGATCCGGAATGCGACCTCGACTACGTACCCAACGTCTGCCGCGAGATGCCCGTCCGCGTCGCCCTCGCCAACGGCTTCGGCTTCGGCGGCCAGAACGCCTGCGCGGTGTTCACCGCGGAGTAGGGCGCCGGCGATGCCCCAGTGGCACGGATCAGCGCCGGCTGAAATCTGATCCCGAACCGTCGCTCCAGCGAGTGCGACATGCCCCTCGTCCGGTCCCGGGCGGCTTTTGGTCCCGTCCCGTCAGTGCTCGCCGTCAGGCCCGTCGGGTCGCTCGGCCGGGGCGCCGACGACTGGCTGGGCGACCTCCGCTTGCCTGAGGTCCTCGCTCCGGGAATGACCGAGCTCTCGGCCGTCACGGATGGCACAGGGTGTTCCGGTCGCCGTCCTTCCCGTCCGTGTTGACAACCCTGATGGAGGCCGATTCGTGGGGGTCTGGTAGCCGGGTTCTGATCGGTTGGTCGTCTCATCGGTGGTGCGGTGTCGGCGCCCGGCGATGTAGCGACCCGGACCCTGGTCGCGACGGGCGTTCGTCAGCTCATGGCGACGGAGGCGTTGAGCCTATTGGTCGAGGGGCGACGCTCCGGACCTGGCGCAGCACCGCCCCTCACCGTTCGTCCCCATGCAGGGCGATGTTAATCCGCAGGGCGATCTGGAGGCGCAGGCGGATGTCGGGGTCGGAGAGGTCGAAGCCGGTGATCTCGGCGATGCGATCCAGGCGGTAGAGGACGGTGTTGCGGTGGACGCCGAGGATCGTCGCCGCCTCCTTCGGGCTGCCGTTGGCCTGGAAGTAGGCGACCAGGGTCCGGATCAGGTCGGCGTGGTGGTCGCGGTCGTAGGCCAGCAGGGTGTCGAGGGTCTCGATGTGGAAGGCCCGCAGCTCCGGCAGCGCCTCGGCGGCGAAGATCAGCCGGTAGATGCCCAGGTCGTCGAATGCGGTGACGTGGCCGGGGCCGTGCAGGCGGCGGCTCAGCGTCAGAGCCTGGCGGGCCTCCTGGTGTGACTTGCGGATGCCGTCGATCCCGGCGCTGGCCCGGCCGCAGCCTAACGAGACCGTCTCGTGCTCGGTTGCCAGGGCCGACAGGAGCTCGCGGTGCAGGGCGACCGGGAAGTCGCGGCTCCCCCCCTGGCCCTCGCCCGTCAAGCCTGCCAGGGGCCAGACGATCTCGGCCGCGTTGTTCCGCACCCTCCACAGGGGCCGGGCATCCAGCCCCGATCCCAAACGGACGATGATCTCGTCCAGCGCGGCCCAGCGGGAGTCGCGCGGGCGGGCGACCGCCGTGGCCCTGCCGTCTCCCTGGCGATCGAGTCGGGCCACCAGCGCGACGTGGGGCAGGTCGAGGTCATGCCCGAGGCGCTTGGCCTGCCGCATCAGCGAGACCTCGCTGCGGAGGGCGCCGTCGAGGACCTCGTCCAGGACGTGCAGCTCCACCTCCCGCCGGACGCTGGCGGCGGCGTGCTCCCGGGCCAGGACCACGGCGCAAGCCGCCGCCCCCCGCGAGGCGACCACGGCGTCCTCGGCCGTCTCCGTGCCGCGGGGCATCAGCAGCGAGACGCTGCCCAATAGACCGTCCCGCCCGATGACGGGGGCGACGGTCCGCGCCCAGGCACGGCCCAAGCCGATCACGGTCGCCGGCGGGTCGGCGGAGCTGCTGGTGCCGATCGAGCGCAGCCAGGCCCCCAATCGCGGGTGTCCCTCCGCCAGGAGTCGTCGGATCGTCTCGACGCCGGCGTCCGGGGCGACCGCCGGCGGTGGTGGGGGCTGATAGGCCAGGAGCCGTCCGTCGTAGCCCTCCAGGGCGACCGCCCGACCGGAAAGTTCGGCCAGGCCGCTCACCATCCGCGACAGCGGTTCACCGGCGATCGCCAATTCCATCAGCCGGTGCCCCGCGTCCTGGCCCCGGCGCTGGATCACCCGGCGACGCTCGGTGATGGCCCGGGCGGTCTCCCGTTCGACCTGTCCCAGGTCCACGTCGGGCGGGATCTGGAGCAGGGGCAGACTGGTCTCGTCGGCGGCCCGGCGGGCGGCGCCGTCAATTTCGCCGACCGACCCGATCCCGGCGACGGCGAAGTTCGCTAATTGGTGGATCGCCCCCTCCAACGTCAGTCGCTCGTCGAGGAGGTCCAGCACGCCCGCCGGCAGCAGGACGAGTTCGCCCCCGCTGAGGTGGCCGAAGGCGGGCGGGGTCGGTCGCAGCCGGGTCGCCCAGGTGACCTCCCGGTCGAGGCCCGCGCCCCCCGCCACCACCCGCGTCCCGGCGGGCAGGGACAACCCGATGATGTCCCGGACGGAGATCATCGGCATGGTCGTCGCCCCCGGGATCGAGACCGGGACTGCCCCGCGGCTCGCACCGCCCCGCGGATTGGGCGCGGGGGCGCCGCAGCCCGGTCCCGGCGTCGTCCGGCGAGGGACCCCAGCGTCGTCACGCTCGCCACGCCTCGGTCGCGGGGACCAGCCTCGTCGGGTTCGTGGTGCGAGTGGGGTGGGGGAGGCGCGGCGTCGCTCCCCCCCATCGGTCACAGGTCGGCATAGCGGGCGAGCTCCCACGGGGTGATCTGGCGCCGGTAGTCGGACCACTCGGCCCACTTCCGGGTGTAGAAAAGGTCGAAGATGTAGTCACCCAGGGCGTGGCGGATCACGTCGTCGCCGGCCAGGGCGGCCAAGGCATCGCCCAGGTTCTCCGGCAACCGTGGCGTCCCGAGGCGGTCCAGACCAGCGTCGTCGTAGGCGACCAGGCTCTCGTCGAGCGGTTCGGGGGGCGATTCCCCGCGCCGGATACCGTCCAGGGCAGCGGCGATCGCCACGGTCAGGGCCAAATAGGGATTGGCGGTAGCGTCCGGACTGCGCAGCTCCAGCATCCCCGGTTGGTCATCACCCATCACCGGGACACGCACCAGGGCCGACTCACCCACCCTGGCCCATCGGGCGTGCCGGGGTGCGCGGTGACCGGCGTTGAGCCGCTTGTAGGAGTTGACGGTCGGACAGAGGATCGCGGCCATGCCGGCGGCGTGGTCGAGTTGGCCCGCGAGTAAGTGCCCCCCCGCCAGGCTCAATTGGTCCCCCCCGTCGGTCTGGTCCCGGAGGAGGTCCTCCCCGCCGGGGTAGTTGAAGAGGCGCTGCTGGAAGTGCATTCCCGAGCCGGCGGCGTCCGGCAGCGGCTTGGGCATGAAGGTCGCCCGCAGTCCCCGCCGCGCCGCGACCGACCGGATCACCTGGCGGACCGTCATGATCTGGTCGGCCATCGCCACCCCGCCCGCCGGGAGCAGGTCCAGTTCCTCCTGGCCGGGTCCGGTCTCGTGGTGGGCTCCGGCGACGCCGACCCCCAGGGATCGCAATGTGGTCACGATCTCATCCCGGGTTCCCGTCAC
>CADCWH010000215.1 GCA_902806395.1 uncultured Thermomicrobiales bacterium
AACTTCCGGCCGGGAGCAGGGCGCATCACGACGTTTCGCCCGCCGATGGGGATCGGGGTGCGTGTGGAGGCGGCGTTCGACGGCCCGGGCGAGATCCGGCCCGAGTACGACTCGATGATCGCCAAGGTACTCGTCCACGGCCGCGACCGGGCCGAGGCGGTGGCCAGGATGGCGCGTGCCCTCGCCGAGACGACGGTGGAGGGCGTCCCGACGACGCTGCCCTTCCACCGCGCACTTATGGACCACCCGGCCTTCCGGCGGGGGGAGACGACGACCGCATTCTTGACGGACTTCCCGGAGGTGATCCCAGCGCCGGACGGTCCGGCGGCCGAGACAGATGGACAAGGTGAAGAACTACCCGACCCCCGGCAGTTCGTCGTCGAGGTCGCCGGGAGGCGCCTGGCGGTGCGGGTCCACGGTGACGGTGGGGTCCTCGCTCCGGGGTCTAAGCCGCAGCGCCCCGCACGGTCCGTCGGACGCGGCCAGAAGGGCAATGCGCCGGGCGCCGGGGTGAACCCGGCCGAACCGACATTGCCGAGCCCGGTCCAGGGCACGGTGGTCCGGGTGCTGGTGAAGACCGGGCAGTCCGTCGAGGCGGGCCAGGCCATCTGTGTCGTCGAGGCGATGAAGATGGAGAACACCGTCGCCGCGCACCGCCCCGGCCCGCCGTCGACGTCCCGGAGGACGCGGCGGGGTCGCGGCGCATCCAGTGTGTCGCCGTTGGCTCGGGACGGTAGACGACCCAATGGCGCGGTAGACCACATCACCTGCCAACGGACGGCGCGGTGGCCGACGACGCGATCGAGCCGTCGTCTGACCGGTCTGGCGGTGCGGATCGCGGGCGTTCGACTGCGTGTGCGGGATCAGCGGGCCGACCGTTCGCTCGGCCCACCAGATGAGCCATCGGTCGGGAGAGGGGATCCGACCGAGGCGAGATCATGCTGCGACGCCGAGGGCACCAGGTTCCTCGATCGGACCGACGTCCATGATCACGTCGTCGACGCCGACGTAATAGGTGAAGCGGGGCACGTAGTCGACGCCCCGGATCTCGATGCCGGACAGGGTCACATCGCCCGCGACCTCGGTGGCGTCCTGGACGCTGGTCAGGCAGGACTTCGGCGGGGCACCGAACTTCTTGGTGTATCGGTCGACCGCCTCGCGCACCTTGGACGCGGTCGGGAAAGCCTTGTCAGGGTCGTACCAACCGAGGAACATGGCAACCTCCGTGGGGAGAACACGCGTTCGGGGCGACTGTCCGTACTCTATCAGAACACTCGTTCGTTGACAAGGGGTCAGGGCCGATATTCGGGAGACTGCGATCTGGGGCGGCAGATCGACGGTCGGAGGCTGGCTCACGGCACCACCGTGACGCTGGGGGTGGAGCGACGGGGGAGTGCGGCGGTGACAGGGCGGCATCGGCGGGTATGCTTAGCGGCATGGGAATGAGTTGGTCCGTACACCAACCATCTGTCGCGGCGCCGGCTGATGCCCGGGACCCGGGGACTCCGGGCGACGGGGGAAGCGGGATGGTGGAGATGCCGGGCCACGCGCCGGTGTTGCTCGGTGAGAGCGTCGCCGGACTGGGGGTGGTCTCGGGCGGTCGTTACCTCGACGGCACGTTCGGCGGGGGCGGGCACACCCGGGCCATCTTGGACGCGTCGGGTCCGGACGGGACGGTGATCGCGCTTGATGCCGATCCGGCGGCGGTGGAGCGAGCGGAGCGATTGGCGACCGAACCCGCGTACCGGGGACGCTTGATCCCCGTCCACGCGAACTTCGCTTCCCTCGCGGAGGTCGCCGCGAACCATGGCCAAACACCGCTCGACGGGGTCTTGCTCGACCTGGGGATGTCGTCGTTCCAGCTCGATTCGGCCGATCGGGGATTTGCCTTCCGGTTCGACGGGCCGCTGGACATGCGGTTCGACCCGACCCGGGGTGAACCGGCGGCGACACTCGTCAATGAACTGGACGCGGAGGCGCTGGCGACGGTCCTGTATCGATACGGAGACGAGTCGCGCTCGCGTCGGATCGCCCGGATGATCGTGGCGGCCCGCGATCGGGGCCCGATCGCGTCCACCGGTGAATTGGCGTCGATCATCGAGGCGGCGGTCGGGGGTCGGCGAGGTGCCCCGACCCACCCAGCGACCCGATCGTTCCAGGCATTGCGGATCGCGGTCAATGACGAGTTGGCTGCCCTCCACTCGGCGTTGGACGGTGCGGTCGCGGCGCTGGGCCCCCGCGGGCGACTCGCGGTGATCTCGTTTCATTCCATGGAGGACAGGATCGTGAAGCGGTTCATCGCCGACCGGAGCGCGACCTGTGTGTGTCCGCCTGAGATGCCCGTCTGTACGTGCGACGCCCGGCCGGCACTGCGGAAGGTGGGTGGCGGGGTCCGGGCGGCTGAGGCCGAACGACTGGCGAACCCGCGCAGCCGCAGCGCTACCCTTCGCGTCGCCGAGCGAACGGATCATCCAGCCCCGGTAGGCGACGGGGCGTCGGCACGGCTCGACGGTCGGGCGAGCGGCGCGGGGGGACGGAGATGAGACCGGTACGCCTGGCCGATCTGGTCGCCGACGCCGGTGCCGAGGTCCGCGGTGTCCTCCCGGCCGAGGCCACCTTCGGGGTCATCCAGCGTGACGCGCGGAAGGTGGGACGGGGCGACCTGTTCATCGCCATCCGGGGTGAGCGATTCGACGGGCACGACTTCGTCGGGGATGCCGCCGGGCGGGGGGCCGCCGCGGCACTCGTGGGGCGAGCCTGGGCAGACAGTCGTCCGCAGGAGGGGTTCCCCCTGCTGGTGGTCGATGACCCGACCGCGGCCCCGCAGCGCCTGGCGGCGGCCCACCGGGCCCGGCTGGGTGATCGCCTGACGGTGATCGGGGTGACGGGGAGCGTGGGTAAGACCAGCGTCAAGGAGGTGATCGCCACCGTCCTGGCCCACCGCTTCGTGACCTACCGCAGCCCCGGCAACCTGAACAACGAGATCGGGCTGCCGCTCTCCCTGCTGGAGGTCGGACCGGAACACCAGGTGGCGGTGCTGGAGATGGGCGGGGCCTACGCCCACGGGGAACTGACGCTCCTGGCGAGCATCGCCAAGCCGTCGATCGGGGTGGTGACGAATGTCTACCCGGTCCACCTGGAGCGGATGGGCTCGATCGAGGCGATCGCCGAGACGAAGGCCGAACTTGTCGCCGCGTTGCCGAGCGGAGGGACGGCAATCCTAAACGGTGACGACCCCCGGGTGCGCGCGATGGCGGGCCAGACACCGGCTCGGGTGATCACCTACGGGTTGGGCCAGGACGTGACGATCCGGGCCGACGGG
>CADCWH010000216.1 GCA_902806395.1 uncultured Thermomicrobiales bacterium
AGAATGGTACCCCCGCCTCACCGGCGACGGCGCGTGCCGTCAGCGTCTTGCCGGTGCCCGGAGGACCTACCAGCAGCACGCCGCGCGGCAGGCGGGCGCCGAGGGAGTGGTACTTCGCCGGGTTGCGCAGGAAGTCGACGACCTCCATCAACTCGGTCTTCGCCTCGTCCTCGCCCGCAACGTCGGCAAAGGTCACTTGCGGCCGTTCGGGGTCGTGCTGGCGAGCCTTCGACCGGCCAAAGCCAAACACGTTCTGCTGGCCCCGGGACATTTGGCGGCCCATGAAGAAGATCAGGCCGACGAATAGGAGCAGGGGAGCAAAGCTGAACAACACGCCGGTCCAGATCGAGTCGTTGTCCGGCTCGCCGGAGAATTCGACGCCGTTCTGCTCCAGCAGGATGATCAGCGACTGGTCCTCGCCGGGGATCAGCTCGGCCCGGACCTCCTGGGTGCTGTCGGCCCCTTCGGTGTCGGGGGGAACGACCTGGCCCTCGTCATTGACGGTGATCGACTGGGCGAGGTCGGCATCGATCGATTCGGACCCGACCGAGGCACGCACGACATTGCCGTTGGCGATCTGGGACCGGACTGCCGAGTAGGGGATCGTCGTGCGGTCCACCTCGCCGGTATCACCGAAGATGTTGAAGGCGTACCAGCCGATCAGGCCGATCAGGATGACGCCGAACAACCACGTCGGGATGCGTGACGTCCGCTTGGGAGGCTCGTTGCCGGGCCCGGTGCCACGGGGACCCGTGCCGCCCGGGCCCGGCTTCTTCGGCTTCGGGGTATTGTCTCGTTGCTGCATCTACTCGTGTCCATTTCCGCGAAGGTCGAGTGCGGTGGCTTTCGGTGGGCAGCCCCGCCCTCGCCCCGACCTGTCCGGGGCGCGACGGCGACGGTCGTCCACAGCCACAAGTGTACTTGGGAGGCGTGCTGATCGTCGTCACAAACGTTACCGATCCGTCACGTCTCCGTCGCGAACCAATCGCCACCAGGCCGGCACCGCGTAGGCGTCGGCCACATCGTGGGCGAAACCGAGCCACTCGACATCGGGCGAGGCGCGCAGGATGGCCGGGATGACCTGCCCGTGGACGACCATCTTCGCGGCGTGTTCGTTCTCGCCCCAGCGTCGGACCGCTTCTTGGTAGGCCGCACCCGCCTCCGGGTCAGTCAGCATGATCGAGATGAAGTCTGGGGTCGAGAATTCCGTCCCTTCCAGGCGGTCGACGATCGACAGCGCCGGGTCACGCAGGAGCGCAATCAGCTCGGTGATGCGGTCGGGGGCAGAGGGGGTTGAATGGTCGATGGTCATGGGATGCTCCCCGTGGTGGGCAATCGGGTCGATACGCGGGGATGTAGGGTCGTGCGGCCGTCGTCAATACCCGAGTGCGAGACCATCAGCCCGGGCATCGGCTGCCCCGAGCAGCGTCCCTCCGGGGTCTCGCAGGATGAGTTGAGCGTGCCCGGCATCGGCCGACCAGGGAGGTATCGTCTCCGTCCTGTGCCCACGGTCGGCGAGGGATCGGATCGTCTCGGGAGGGAAGCGGTCCTCCATGCGAACGAGGGACGTCCGGTCGTCGCCGTCGGCGCTGGCGATCCAGCGTGGCGCGTCGATGGCGGCGGTCGGCTCGGTAAGCATGCCGAAGTCGCACAGGTTGGTGATGATCTGGAGCTGGATTTGGGCTTGGGCGTCACCCCCTTGAGTGGCCAACGGGCCGAGGAGGATCCCGCCCCGAAACAGCATCGAGGGCATCAGGGTGTGGAAGGGCCGCTTCTCGGGGGCGATCACGTTGGGGTGGTCTGGGTCCAGAGAGAATGAGGCGCCACGGTTCTGGAGGACGATCCCGGTGTCCCCGGCGATGACGCCCGAGCCAAAGCCCTGGAAGATGCTTTGGATCATCGACACGGCGTCTCCATCCCGGTCAACGACGCAGAGCGCCACCGTGTCGCCGGCGCGGGCGACCGCGCCGGCCCGGGCGACGTCCGGGTCGTAGCGAGACCAGGATTCGCGGGCTGCCTCGGGGGATAGGAGGGACGCTGCATCGAACGGCAGGAAGCGAGGGTCGGATACGGTTCGGTCGCGAGTGGCGTGGGCGAAGCGATACGCCTCGATCAGCGGATGCAGGTGGTCAGCGGCACCCCAAGTCCCACCAAGGTCAGCGCCGGTCAGCATGTTGAGGGCGAGGAGGGTGGTGACACCCTGGGAATTCGGTGGCAGGGTGGCGACCGTGGCCCCTCGATAGACGGTCGATAGCGGGGCGACCCACTCGCCTCGATGCCTCACCAGGTCCAGCATCGAGAGACGGCCGCCGAGCCGGGCTGATGTCGTCGCGATCTGACTAGCGATGTCGCCCGCATAGAACCCGTCCCGGCCCTCGTCAGCGACCAGGCGGAGGGACCTCGCCAAAGCTGTCAGGCGCAGGATGGCTCCGGCCGCGGGCGCCTCGCCGCCCGGCAGGTAGGGTGCCCCGCCGTCCCCGGCGGCGCGGAGCAGCGGCGCGGCCCCGGCGATC
>CADCWH010000217.1 GCA_902806395.1 uncultured Thermomicrobiales bacterium
ACGAGGGGCCCTTGGTCCCCGCGTATCGCGCGACCCAGGCCGTCGCCCTCCGGGCCCGCCGGGAAGCGGCCCGATTAGATGATGCGCTCCAGGAGATCGTGACCGGGGTCGAGGCGCGAGTGGTCGTTCTCCACTACGCCCCGACCGTCACCACCCTCGGCACCGAGCCGCCCGCCAAGCTCTGGATGCTGGGAAACAGCGTCTTGGCCAAGGTGATCGACCAGTACCCCGTTGATCTAGTGGTCCACGGCCACGCTCACCTCGGCAACCCAGAGGGCCAGACGCCAGCTGGCACGCCGGTCCGCAATGTCGCGGCCCACGTGGTCGGCGCCCCGGTGGTGATCGAGCTGCCGGTCGGCGGTCCGGTAGGCCCAGCCCAGGTGTTCCCCGTCGCCCGCCACGGCATAGCGCGGTGAGCAGCTCGCCGTCGCGGCGTCCTCCCCACCTGGAGCGCCCCCTCGGCCAGACCGGGGCCCCGATTCGATTGGATCGCCTGGCCAACCCGTTCGGGCCGGTCCCGGGCGTCGGCCGGGTGCTGGCTGCGACTCTCGGTTCCGACCCGGTGATGTGCCGGGAACTGGACCTGCTGCTCGCTCAGGTTGCCTCGGACATCGCCCGCCACGCGGGGACGACACCGGACCGCGTCGTCGTCGCCAATGGGATGGATGAGCTGATCGACGCCCTGCTGCTCTGGCGACGCGATCGGGGTCCATTCGTGACCTTCCCGCCGACCGATCCTGCCTTCCTGACCCGCGCACGTCAGCACGGGCTCGAGACGGTAGCTTGGCCCCGGGAGCCAGATCGATTCGGGATCGACCTCGGGCGCGCTCCAGCGCTGCCTCCCGGTGCCACGGCCTACGTCATGGCGCCGAACGACCCGACCGGGACTGGCCTAGACCCGACCCATTTGGTCCGCTTGGCGAGGGCGTGCGAGGTGGTCCTCGTCGACGAGCGTCATGCCGCCTACGCCGGTCGGAATGCCGCCGCCTTGGCCTCCGAGTTCGACAATGTCGTCATCCTCTCGACGCTAGCGACCTGGGCAGGACTGGATGTCTTCCCGCTCGCCTATGCCATCGGTCCTGCCCGCGTGATCGCTGCGCTCGCGGAGTTCCGCCGCCCAGGCGGCATCGCTCTCCCCACGCTCGCCGCGGCCGCGGCGACTTTCACAGATCTCGACGTGGTCCTCGGGGGTGTCCGTCGCTTGCGCCTGGAGCGGGCGCGCCTGTGGCGGACCCTCCGCAAGTCGAACCTGGTCTCCCTCCCCCACCCCTCATCGGCGAATTTCCTCTTGGTCCGGGTGGAACGCGGCGACGCTCCCACGGTCGCCGCCGCCCTGCGACGGAGCGGCATTGCCGTCCACGTCCCCTCTGACCCCACCCTGTCCACCGACCACCTGCGGATCACGGTTGGTCCGCCCGAGTCCACCGCCGCCCTAGGCGTCGCGCTGACCGAGATCGCCGCCACCTTGTCCTAACGCACGTCTGGGAGAGAGATGCGGCGGTCGCATGTCGACCGGTGGGCAAAGGAGCGTCGTCGTCAGTCGTGACCCGGTTCCGGTGTGCCGGCCGCGCCGGGTGTGGCGGGAAGGACCGGTCCGGCACCGGTCCGTTCGGCCAAGAGATCGTCCATCGTCAGGATTTCGGCGGATTGACTCGCCACGATCCGTTCCGCCAGCCCCGTCACCAGCGACTCGTCGCTGCGGTCCAGGATCGCGTTCGCCATGTCCACGCCGCCGATGTGGTGGGCGCGCATCAGGGTCAGGAACAGGACATCCGCCGCGACGGGCGGCAGCGTCCCGAGCTGGGAGATGTCCTCGTCGCTGGCCATCCCGGGCATCCGCTCGCCTGGTGCCAGTTCGTGGTCCATCCAGGTCATCGCCCGGGTCGCACCCGTTTGATTCAAGCCCCAAGCATCGAGCCAGCCGGTCATGGTTCCGACCTGCGCCTGCTGGCCGGTCGCAATATCGAGCGCTAGTGACCGGATGACCGGGTCCTGGGTGGTGCCCATTACCGTCAGGGCCATCTCCACGGCCTGACGGTGGTGCATCGCCATATCCCTGAGGAAACCGGCCTCCGCAGAATCGTCGGCCGGGTCTGCCGCCACACTGATCCGACTGCCCAGCCCGAACCCGATCAGCAGGCCCACGACCGCCACGACGGTGACGATCAGCACCGAGCGTCGGGACTGGTCGAGGCGCATCCTACGTCAAGGTTCCCGCGTTACCCTGGCTGCACAGCGCGCCGCGCTCCGGGGTATCCGGGCCCTGTCGGTACTCGCGGATGAACGCGTCGAGACCCGGGTCGGTGGCCGACTGCAGGCTCAACTGGTGATTCCACGACGACGCGACGACGGGCGCCGACAGGCCGGGGTACGGACTGACGAGGATATAGTCCATGTCTTCAGCCAACTCGCGCAGTTCCGAGACCTGGTCATCCGGTAATTCGGGCTGGTACGTGATCCAGACCGCCCCGTGTTCCAGGGAGTGGACCGCATGCCAATTCGGGACCGGGGCGGCGTAGTATCCGCAGTTCTGCCAGACATTGTTGTGTTGTCCACCCACGGGCGGAGACTCGGTGTACGTCAGTTCCCCGTCGAGGTGCTGCCCGCCCGCGTATTCGTAGTCGACCACCTCATCGAGCACCTGATTACCTTGGTACTGTTGGTATCGGTCCCAGGCGAAGAACCCGATCGCGACCACCAACAGGGCCCCGAGGACTCCGGTTCCGATTCGCATCAACTGTCGCTGCCGCGCCTCGCGCTCGGTCCGGTGGATCCGTTCGGACCGCCGCTCCTGCACGACCTGCGCCCGCCGTGCCGCCCGGTCGGTGCGGTCTGGGGTGGTGGCGGGGCCGGCCTTCCGGGTCGGACCCACACTCGTCGCGTTCCCGCGCGGGGGCGTCTTCCCTCGCGTGTTACTATGCTTTTGCCCATCCCCCGCCCGTGGCATGTCCGTCCGCGAAAATCGACCGTCCGCCGATGATACCACCCGACCCTGGCAGGTCCCGGTCCGTACCGGGACGGTGCTGCACGGCGACCCGA
>CADCWH010000218.1 GCA_902806395.1 uncultured Thermomicrobiales bacterium
ATGCCGTGCGGGAACTGCGGCGGTCCATCGATCCGTCGGTCACCATCGCCGTCGGGGCGCTCGGGCCACGGATGAGTGCTCTGGGTGGCGAGGTCGGCGACGCCGTGTTGCTGAACTGGATTTCGCCGGAGGGTGCCTCTGTGGCCACAGGATGGGTGCGAGACGCGGCCACCGCGGCCGGCCGCCCCTGTCCGCGCATCGCCGCCTACGTTCGGGCCGCTCTGGGTGACGCTGCCCGCGAGCGTCTCCGTTCGGAGAGCGAGCGGTACGCTGCCTACCCGAGCTACGCCGCGCACTTCGCCCGGCTGGAGACGACTGCCTTCGCTACGACGATCTCCGCACTGGAGTCCGCGGGGGTCCAGGCGGGGTTGGATCGCTACGCTGGCCTATTCGATGACCTCGTCATCCGCGCCATCACCGGCGAGGAGTCGCTCGCTGCCTATCGGGACGTCATGAACGCTGGCGCCCCCGGCCGAGTCGAGGCGGGCCATGCCGGAGCGTGACGGACTGGGGAGGCCGATGAGCTTGGTCGAGCGCGTCCGGGCGGGCCGGGGGATGGCGGCGGCACAACCGGCCGCGGCAAGCCACAGGATATCCAGCCGGCTAGAGGCGATCACCTGGGCGGCGACGGTCGTGGCTGATCCACGGGCCGTTTTCCTCGACACAGAGACGACCGGCCTCGGACCCGACGCTGAGGTGGTGGACGTGGCGGTGGTGGACGTGCTCGGCCGGGTACTGCTGGACACGTTGGTCCGGCCACACGACCCCATCCCTCCGGAGGCCTCACGTATCCACGGTATCTATGCCCACCACGTTTCGGACGCCCCGTCGTGGGGAGACGTCCAGCCTCGCCTCTGTGAAGCCGTGGCCGGGCGGACGGTCGTGGTCTATAACGCCGCTTACGACTGGAAGATCGTGACCGGCTGCGACGGCCGCTGGCGTTTGGCCTCACCCTCCCCGGGCTGGGTCTGCGCGATGCGCGCCTACGCGGCATTCCGCGGTGAGCCCGGGGCACGCGGCGGACACCGCTGGCACAAGCTGGAGCGAGCGGTCGTCGAGTGCGGTGGGCAAATTGGCGGGCACCGGGCCCACGGCGATGCCCTGGCGTGCCGCTGGGTCGTCCTCAGCATGGCCGCCGAGGGCGCTAACGTGCCGTTCTGACGGCTCGCCGCACGTTCGCCTGGCCGAGAGTGCCCTACAGGTACGGGTGCGGGTAGGGTCGGCCCCAAAGACGGCCACGGGTGACGGTATGAAGAGGGACTAGACCCCGGGGGCCGGATCTCGTCTGGCCCATGGCGTCAGTGAAGACCGTCGGGGCGTCGTCCTGGGCGAAGACCGCGATGTCACCAGGTGCGCCGACGGCCAACGTGCCCAGCATCGCCTCCCGATCAATGATCGCGGCGGGGCCGCTCGTGGCCAGCCGGATCGCCTCGGTGAGGGTCATCCCCATCAGCAAGAACTTCGAGACCGTGGTCGGCAGGTCGAACGTGGGTCCATTGACGCAGCCGGAGTGCAGGTCACTGGAGATGAAGTCTGGCGGGAAGCCTTGGGCGAGTGCGGCTTCCCCCACCGCGAAGTCGAAGCTCCCCATCCCGTGACCGACATCGAAGAGGATGCCTCGCTCGCGGGCCGAGCGGACGTCATCGGTGACCCGGCCGTGCCCGTCCAGGATGCCGCGCCCGGTGCCCGTGAAGCAGTGGGTGACGATGTCTCCCCCCCGCAGCATCGCCAAGATATCGGCGAGCGGCGTCGGCGCGGCACCGATGTGGACCATCACCGGGGAATCGCTCATCTCTGCCGCCGAGATCGCCCGGCGCAAGGGTTCGAGCCCGTGGTGGCCCACCATCTGGGCGCCTTGGCGGACCTTGATCCCCAGGCAGATATCCCGGTTCTCCCGAACGACCCGGGCCGCCTTGTCGGGATCAGCGTAGTCCAGGTTGACCATCTCGCCGACCTCCCAGCCGGCCAACCCGATCGTGCTGATGTGGACGAAGGCGTAGACCCTGGTTCGCACCTGGTTCACGATCAGGCGCCGGAAACCGGCAAAGGTGTGGGCCCCAGCGTCGCCCGTGCTGACCACGGTGGTGACGCCACTGACGGGCGCCACCTCGTCGATCGGGACGACCAGGGGACACACGCCGACGTAGACATGCGCGTGCATGTCCACGAGTCCCGGGGTGACCAGCAACCCGGAGACATCGAGCGATTGCATCCCTTGGTCGGCCGCGATCTCTGGCTCAACGGCCGCGACCTTGCCATCGGCGACGGCGATGTCGCGCCGGGCGTGGAGGTCGTTTGCCGGATCAAGGACGGTGCCGCCGCGCAGCACGAGGTCGTAGGGCGGGCGCGTCACGTCACGTTCTCCTCAATCGACTCGGGACCGTGGGCCCGATCACCCATCGTCTTCTCCGCTCCGGTCGGCGAGGACTCTCCCGGGATGTCTGAGTCCGGTTCGCGTAGGTCCGGTTGCCGCGTTTCCAAGGGAACCATCTCCCCGGTGGGCCACATGTGGTCGCCACCGTGGGCATCATCGCAGAGGAGGACCCGACCGTTTTCGGACGCCACCTGGACCAGGCGGCGCGTGGCGGGTGCGGGACGATGGACCACGGGGAAGGCACGGGGCACAGA
>CADCWH010000219.1 GCA_902806395.1 uncultured Thermomicrobiales bacterium
CAGGTAGTTGGCGGTGGTGATGAACATCACCTGCGAAAGGTCGTAGGGGACGTCGAGGTAGTGGTCCGTGAAGCCGGCGTGCTGCTCCGGGTCGAGGACCTCCAGCATCGCGGCGGTGGGGTCTCCCCGGTAGTCGTTGGCCAGCTTGTCGATCTCGTCGAGCAGCATTACCGGGTTGATGGTCCCGGCCTGCTTCATGGCGGAGACGATGCGGCCCGGCAAGGCGCCGATGTAGGTTCGGCGGTGGCCGCGGATCTCCGCCTCGTCGCGGACGCCGCCGAGGCTGACTCGGACGAAGGTGCGCCCCATCGCCGTGGCGATCGACCGGCCGAGGCTGGTCTTGCCGACGCCCGGAGGGCCCACGAGGCAGAGGATTTGGGACGCCTGCGGCCGGCCGGCGTTGGTAGTGAGGCGGCGGACGGCGAGGAAGTCGAGGATGCGGTCCTTGACGGAATCGAGCCCGAAGTGATCGTTATTCAGGATTTCCTCGGCCGCGTCCAGGTCGAGCCGGTCCTCGTCGCGCTCGGTCCAGGGGAGGGCCAGCATGGTCTCCAGGTACCCCCGGACCACCGTGGACTCGGCGGAGACCGGCGGCATCCGCTCCAGGCGGTTGACCTCCTTGAGCATCTTCTCGGCGACGGCCCCGGGCATACCCCGCTCGGCGATCCGTTGCTTGAGCGTCTCGATCTCGTTGCCGTTCTCGCCGCCGAGTTCGTCGTGGATCGCCTTGAGCTGTTCGCGGAGGAAGTACTCGCGCTGGTTCTTGTCGATCTGGTCCCGGACCCGAGCCTTGATCCGCTGCTCCAGCGCTGCCAGGTCCAAATCACCGGCGATGTGGACGGCGACCTGCTCCAATCGCCGGGTGCCGTCGGTCGTCTCCAGGAGTTCTTGGCGCCGGGCGACATCGGTGACGAGTTGGGTCGCCAGCAAGTCGGCGAGGTGACCCGGCTCGGTGGCCCGCCCGACCATCTCGATCACCTCGGCCGAGAGTTTCGCCCGGGCTTCGGCATGCTTGGTAGCGAGGTCCTGGACATGCGTGAGGAGGACGCGATCTTGCTCGGGGGTGCCTGCCGTCTCGTCTAGTGGGGCGGCGATGACGGTGAAGAAGGGACGTGACTGGTCGAATTGGTCAATCTTGACCCGGTGGAGCCCTTCGAGGACCACCTGGATGTTCCCGCCCTGCTGGCGGTCCATCGAGACGATGCTGACCAGGGTACCGATCCGGAAGAAGTCGTCGGGCCGTGGTTCGTCGCGCTCTACGTCCTGGTGGGCGGTGACGATCAGCCGACGGTCTCGGAGGAGGGCTTCCTCGACAGCCTGGATCGAGCGAGGCCGGCCGACAAGCAGGGTGACCACGTTGCGGGGGAAGATGACCACGTTCTTGAGCGGCAAGAGAGGGTAGCGTGGGGCATACAGCTCATAACGGCTCATCCTGACAATCCCCTTGTCGTGTGTTCCATGTCGTGGCGGACGACAACGTCAGCGGTCGGCCGTAGGTCTTGCCGGAGCGGGGATAATCCGGCGATGAGGTGACCCGGGAGCGGAGCGACGTGGACGCCGTGGCTGGCAGTGGTCGGTGGCGCGGGCCATAGTACCGCGTCTGACCAAGGGAGGTGAATGGTCCGGCGAGCCGGTCGCTCGGCGGGGGACACCCTTGGTCTAGAACAGAATACCACGTACGTACGCGGGCTAGGGGGTGGCCCACGGCATTTCGGCCCCGGTTGTCGCCAGCGGCCACACCCTGATCTCAGCGTGGCGGAAAATGTGCCAGATATCGAGTGAGAAGGGTGGGTGAAACGTCCCGATCAGCAGGTATGGGCCCGCGTTAGCCTGCGGGTTCACCAGGGGGATCGGCCGTCAGGCGGCTGG
The DNA here is from genome assembly GCA_902806395.1 of uncultured Thermomicrobiales bacterium. Next base: position 1,870 of record CADCWH010000219.1, read on the forward strand.
CGGGCTGGATGGCTCATGGCGGTTGCCAGGCCACTGGCGGAGCTCGGCCAGTAGGGCGACCATCGATGCCAGTGACGCGCCGCACGCCCGGGCCAGCAGGGCTCCGACCGCCTCGCGCGGCCAGTGGTAGATAGCACGGTGGACCTCGACGTAGGCGAGGCGCGACTGATCGAAACGGAACTCGGCGGTCACCCAGCCAACCGGTTCCACCCCCAAGATGAACACCCGCTGACCGTCGTGCCAGATGAATGGTGGACTGGCCAGGATCGAGAGACCGCCCGCGGGGCTGGACTCGTCCCGGTCTCGGGTCATACCGGTTGGCCACGGGGATCGCGGGGACGGCTGGTCGGGCACGAGGTCCGGTTGGTCAGATGTCGTCCCACGATCGGAGGGGGACGCCGGGCCGGGAGGAGAGGGGAGCGGGTAAACCATGGCGGGGACCTTCCCGATGGCGAGGGAGTCGGTCGCCCACGTCGGCGTGGGCACGACTATGACGTGTCACGCGGATAGCAACGCCAACCCCCGCGCCGAGGGTGCCGCGACGCCGGGCCAGTCGTCTGGCCAACGAGAAAGCTGATACCAATTAGCCTAGCACCGAAGATCGACGGCGCGCAAGGTGAAGGGGGACGCAATG
>CADCWH010000220.1 GCA_902806395.1 uncultured Thermomicrobiales bacterium
GCAGACGCTGGCCCCCGCGGGCGGGAGCCTTCCGCACAACAACATGCAGCCGTACCTGACGCTCAACTTCAACATCGCGATGCAGGGCGTCTTCCCCCCGCGCCCGTAGCTCCGCACGCGTTCTGGCCGGACGAGGCGGCGCCCATCACCGTCTCGTTCGCGCCAGCGTGCGGACGTCCCATTCACATCCTGATCCGATCATGCTTCCTGGAGCCGCCCTCCAGAAACCACGACCGTCCGGGTGGCGACCCGGTCGATGGCGGCCCGGTCGTGCGAAACCATCACGAGGGTCCCGTCGTAAGCGGCCAGCGCCGCCTCGAACTGTTCACGGGCGGGGATGTCGAGGTGGTTCAGCGGCTCGTCCATCAGCAAGAGATTGGCTCCCCGCAGCACCAGCAGTGCCAGGGCCAGCCGGGCCCGCTCACCGAACGAGAGTGTCCCGGCGGGTTGGTGGACCGCGTCGCCGCCGAAGAGGAACCGGTGGAGAAAGGTCCGCGTCTCGGATTCGGAGGTCGCGGCGACCCGGAATGCTTGGTCTAGCACCGTGCGGCCGGTGTCGATCCCGGCGTGCTCCTGAGTGAAGTGGCCAACGACGACACTGGGCCCGAGGACGACGGTCCCATGGTCCGGCTCGATGTCGCCGGCGATCAGGCGGAGCAGTGTCGTCTTGCCGCTCCCGTTGGCGCCCGTGATCGCCAGCCGGTCGCGGAAGCCGATCAGGAGCGACACGTCGTTCAGGACTGGCCGTCCCCCGAGCGAGACGCCGACGCCGTCGAGGCGAACGACCATGCGGCTGCTTTCCGGCGCGGCACCGAAGTCCAGCGCCAGGCCCCATTCCGGGGTTGGCTTCTCGATCCGCTCCCCGCCTTCCAACTGCCGTTCCAGGCGCCGTTCCCGCACCTTTGCGGTCCGGGCGATCTTCTTCGCCCGACCGCGCTGGAAGTCGTTCTGCGATTCCCGCTCCCGCGACATGGCCCGGCCGGCGAGGGCCGCCACGTCGCGTTCGACGCGCGCGATCTCCACTCGCTGGCGCCGGTACGCCGACTCTCGATCCGCCGCCTGGCGCTCGCGATCGACCAATAGGTCCGAGTATCCCCCGGCAGTGTGGGTCACCCGGCCCGTGGCGGGATCGATGGACAAGATCTCGGTGACGACCCGGTCGAGGAATGCCCTGTCGTGCGAGACGACGAGGACCGTCCCGGCGTAAGACGCCAGGAACGATTCCAGCCAGGCTAGACCCTCGATATCGAGGTGGTTGGTCGGCTCGTCGAGGAGCAGCACATCGGGGCGAGAGAGCAGCAGTGCGGCGAGGGCAGCCCGGGTCTTCTCGCCGCCGGACAGCGTCCGGATCGCGGTCGCCAAGTCCCGCTCGGCGAGGCCGAATCGGGCGAGCAGCACGTCGAGGTCATCGAGGGCGAGGAACCCGCCCCGGGCTTCGAGGCTGGTCAAGGCAGAATCGTAGGCCGCCATTCGCCGCGCGTTCTCAGCCTCGTCGAGGCTTACCCCGGCGACGCCGGCGGTGGCGGCCTCGAAGGCCAACCGGGCGGCGACGAGGCCACCCGACGCGGCGTCGAGAAGGTCGCCGAGAGTTCGCTCGTCGTCCGGCAGGGCTCCCTGCGGCAGGGCACCGACCCTGGTTCCGGGTGGGAAAGACACCGCGCCGCGCTCGGGCCGGAGGTTTCCGGCGAGCACGTTGAGAAGGGTCGTTTTCCCCGACCCGTTGGGTCCGACGAGCCCAACCCGGCCGCCCGGGGGAATCGTGAACGAGACGGCATCGAGGACGAGCCGACCGCCGAAGCGGACGGTCAGATCACTGGCGGAAACCATGTCACCGACTTCCCGGGCTGGGGAGGACCGTCCCTCCCCCACCCCAAGCGACGGGCGCGATGCGCCCACTGCGAGGTCCGTGTGGTTACCGCCGGTCCGTCATCATGCCTCCGAAGGGTGTTGTGATCGGTGGTGTGACCCGTTGCCGTGCCGTCCAGGGAGTGGCCCGGATGACCCCCGGGCCGACTCCGACATCGCCGGGTGGCTAGGGCATCAGTTCTTCGTCGTCCATCGTCCCCAGTTGGGCCTCGAGCGCCGAGAGGGCGGCGTTGTCGATCTCCTGCATCAGGACATCACGCAGGTTGATCAGGTCGACGAGGTCCAGCCCGGCGAGGACGGCGTTGTTTTCGGGGTCGCCATCGTCCGAACTGTTCGGGACGACGCGGAACTCGACTTCGACGCCCGCCTCACCATCGAGGCCCTCCGCCGCTGGCGACTCGTCCATGTAGATATTGTAGACGTCCACGAAACCCTCTCCTCACGTCGCCGTGCCGGCGCTGCAACCAGGTCCAGCGGTGTCATCATACCCGAACCCCGTCGGTTGGGCTGCGGGGTCCCTCGGAGCCTCGGGCCGTGAGCTGACCGGCGTCGTCCCAGGGGTGGGACAGGCGTGGCACACTAGACCCTACTCGTCTCGCTGGTCTCCCCTGTCTGCACCGTCCGACGCTGATTGGTGGTCACCGAAGGCAGAGCCAGAGCCCTTGCCGCCCGTGGCCGATCCGATCGCCGACCCGCCCGACCGGCGGCCCTCGTCAGGAGACTTCCGTCGTCACCATGACCGATCTGGTCTCGCCGCGCTCGCTCCCAACGCGTCGGTCGCGCCGGTGGTCGCGCCGGTCCGCGCTCCGACTCGGTGGCTTGGGCCTCGCCGTGGGCCTAACGGGCTGCGGTGAGAACGCCCGCCCGGCCGTCCCGACCCTACGCGCGGTCGTACGGGGCGGCACACCGCCCGCCGACGCCACGGATGTCCTGATCGCCGGGACCTGGGAGGGTTGGGAGCTGAGGGTCGCCGGACCCGAGTCAACCGTCAGGTCGGCCCTCGAACGAGTCGTCGCGGCCCCATTTGCCGACGTGACCGGGTGCAGGGTCTCCTTCGTGGAGACGGACTACGAACGCCTGACGAGGAGTGTGGACGAGGGAGAGCCCTACGTGGACCTCGCGTGCGTCGAGGGTCTCTGGGCGGGACGAC
>CADCWH010000221.1 GCA_902806395.1 uncultured Thermomicrobiales bacterium
ACGGTCTCCCCGACGTTGAGGAAGCCACCCGCCTCGTTGACCTCGAGGTCCCCGGCCCCGGTGACGCACGGCTTGCCCATCCCCCGGGCGACCACCGCCGCGTGGGAGGTCGTGCCGCCGTGCGCGGTCACGATGCCCCGGGCGGCCACCATGCCGTGGAAATCCTCCGGCGAGGTCTCGCGGCGGACGAGGATCACCGGGCGACCGCTCTGGTGGAGTTGCTCCGCCTCGTCCGGGTCGAAGACGGCTTGCCCGCTGGCGGCCCCCGGGGAGGCGGGCATCCCCACAGTCAGCACGTCCAGCTCGGCAGCCGGGTCGATCATCGGGTGGAGCAACTGGTTGAGCTGATCGGGCTGGACCCGCCGCACCGCCTTGGCGGGGTCGATCAGCCCCTCGTCCACCATCGCCACGGCGATGCGAACGGCGGCGAGGCCGGTGCGCTTGACCGCCCGCGTCTGGAGCATCCAGAGCCGACCCCGCTCGATGGTGAACTCCAGGTCCTGGGCATCGGTGAAGTGCTCTTCCAGCCGCGCCGCGACCGACTGGAGCTCGGCGTACGCACCCGCCAGGCGTGGCTCATCGGCCAATCCGTCCAGCGGTCGTGGCGTCCGGATCCCGGCCACCACATCTTCGCCCTGGGCGTTGGGGAGGAACTCGCCGACCAGGCGCCGCTCGCCCGTGGCCGGGTCGCGGGTGAAGGCGACCCCCGTGGCGCTGTCATCGCCGAGGTTGCCGAAGACCATCGCCTGCACGGTCACCGCCGTGCCGAGGTCGTCAGGGATCCGGAACTCCCTCCGGTAGGCGACGGCCCGCCCGGTGTTCCACGACCGGAAGACGGCCTCCACCGACCCCCGCAACTGCACCATCGGATCAGCGGGGAAGTCGTCGCCGGTGACCGAACGGATGACCTCGCGGTAGGTGTCGACCACGTCCCGCAGGGTCGGCGTCTCAAGCTCGGCGTCGTTGTCCACCCCCTGGCGACGCTTATGGATCGCCAGGACCGATTCGAAGCGGGCACCGCGCACCCCCAACACGACCCGGCCATACATCTGGATCAGGCGCCGGAACGAATCCCAGGCGAAGCGATCGTCACCGGCCTGCTTGGCGAGCCCGGCGACGGAGGCGTCGTCGAGCCCCAGGTTGAGCACGGTCTCCATCATCCCCGGCATCGACACGGCCGCGCCGGAGCGGACCGAGACCAGCAACGGGTCGGCGGCGTCACCGAAGCGGCGCCCGATCTGCTGTTCGATCTGGTTCAGTCCGACGTCGAGCTCGTCCCAGAGCCCCTCGGGGATGACGCCGTCGCCATCAAGGTAGGCCCGACAGGCGTCGGTCGTGATGGTGAAGCCTGGCGGGATCGGCAAGTCGAGACCGGCCATCTCGGCGAGGTTGGCTCCCTTGCCGCCGAGGAGCGCGCGCTGGGAGGCATCACCCTCCGCGAACAGTCGAATCCATCGCGCCATCGTCCCGTCCCTTCCGTCGCCCGGTCAACGTCCGCCCGGCCGCGGACCTATGCACCAGGGGGCCGCATAATGGGGTCCGTCGATTGGCCGCGCAACCCGCCCTCGGTGGCGGCACCGCCACCGAGGGATCCGCGACGAAGAGCTGGGACTGCTTCGCCGCGAGCCAAGAAGGCGAGATGTCTGCATCCGGACAATGCTCCGTCCGCACACAGGGCAGGGCGCTAGGTACTCGTGGCAAGCTTGAGATGTGGATTGCCCGGAAATCGGCAATGACTTCGCTGACTGGCTCCCAGCGCAGGACCCGAGTGACCAGTTGAGGCTTAGCGCCGACAACGACGGGATCGCCTGCGAGACCGATGCGTAGGCTGAACCTCATACGTCGCCTAAGGGAGGCCAACGGGCACCTAGTGTGCCAATCTTTGTCAGTGATCGCTGACCACCCCGATGATCATCTCGACGTCGCAACTCATCTCGGCGACCGGATCAGCGCGCCTTACATCTCGAGCTCGGGGTAGTAATTCTCGGCGCCGATCTTCCGGACGTCGGTCAGCCAATCACCCCCGTACACCTCGAGTGGGTTTTGGTCCGGGCCGAGCAGGGCCCAGGCCTGCCGCTTGTACGTCCAGTTGTCAGGTTGCAGCCGGTAGGCCTCCTGGAAGTGGGGCACGGCGTGCCGCGGGCGGCCCGTACGGTGCAGGTGCTGGCCCAGCTCGAAGTGGGCCGCCGCCGTGGCGTCTTCCACGGCCCGGGGGCGGCTCCGGAGCAGCACTTCCTCGGGCGAAAGCGCGAAGCGACTCCGGGGGCCGAAGGCGACCCAGTCGCGCAGCGCGAAGATGTAGCGCTCGGCGTCCGTCCGCAGCTTCTTCACCTCCGTGATCGAGGCGGCCTCCTTGGCCGAGGCGTCGGGCGGGATCTCCTGGTCCTGATAGTTCGGCCGCCGGGGATACGCCGTCTCGGGCGGCCGGACGATCGTCCCCGTCTCGTCGATCCAGATCCCGCTCGGCACGTTCGTGATGCCGAACAGCTCGTCCACGACGTGCGCCTGGTCGATCAGCGAGGGGTGGTCCGGCTGGGCCGCCTCGATCCACGGTCGGATGGCATCGACACCACCGGTGTCGAGGGCCACGGTGACGATGTGCAGGCCGCGGGGACCCAGCTCCTGGAAGAGGTCCTGCCACACGGGCAGGTCACGCCGGCAACCTCACCAAGACGCCCACGCCACGAGCAAGACCTTGCTGCCCCGCAGGGAGCGTAGGTTGAACGATCGGTCATGAATGTCGGGCAAGACCAGGTCCGGCGCGCGGACATCCGTGAGCGCCCGCCCACCGGCTTCGGGTCCCAGGCACCAGAGCCCGCTTGGCTCGTCATGGATGAGGGGCATGCCCAACCGAGCGGCGAGGATCCGGGCATCAATGGGCTGCTCGCCCGTGGCCGGAAGGGGGACGCAGCGGTCACCCTTGCACGCCCCCTGGGGCTTGATCTCCCAGCCCGTGCGTCGGGCGAATGCCTGGGGGTCGATCTCGAGTCTGTCGAGGATCATCGAATGTCCCTGTCCTTCCCGGTCTCGCGGCATCCATCGGCAGAGCGTGGGTTACGGTCTCCTGGCCCGGATGGTCATCGGTCCGGCCGTGACATCTCAGGACCCCATTTGGGCGACCGCTCAACCGATGCGGGAGAACCGCCCGTACCAGAACCTACCTCCTATCATCATCCCCCCGACTGGTCCTCGCTGGCGCAAGTTGATGACCATCCTGACGGTCGAGTGCCTCGCGTCGCATCAGCCGGTCCACGCCTGTTCACCACTCCTGTTCACCGCTCCGTGTCCGAAGGCGAATCCGTCCGTCCTATCGGGGACCGGGCATCGGCCTTGCGCTGAACGAACTCGACCGGGCACATCGTGCCGTGGTGACCTACGTGGGGGGACTGGATGAGCGAGCCGCAGCCGTCAGGAACACTGGGCCGGGTGCCGACCGGGATAGGTGGTCTGGACACCATCCTCGGGGGTGGGCTGCCGGCTCGCCGAACCTGCCTGGTCGCCGGGACGCCGGGGACGGGGAAGACGACGCTCGGCAACCAGCTGGCGTTTGCCCACGCTCGGGCCGGTGGCAAGGTGATCGTGGCCACCCTCCTCACCGAGTCCCATGACGTCCTGCTCGAGAACCTGTCTGGGTTCCGCTTCTTCGATCGGGACCTGGTGGGCGAGGCGATCCGCTACCTCAGTGTCATCACCCCCCTGGTGGAGGGCGGCCTCGGGGCCACCATCGACACGCTGGGCCAGGAAGT
>CADCWH010000222.1 GCA_902806395.1 uncultured Thermomicrobiales bacterium
CTCGACATCTTCCCTTCTTGCGTGACTGCCCACCGGATGCTGGGCGAGGCGTGGTTGGAGCAGGGCCAAGTGGACCCTGCCCAGGAGCACTTCGCGCGGACTCTGGCGATCGACCCGGCGAATGTGGTGGCCAGGTTGGGTCTGGGCGTGGTCGCGGAGGAGCGACATGACCTGGCGACCGCCTACAAGCACTACCTGAACGCCTGGGAGATCAATCCGGCCCTGGACCAACTTCGGGACGAGTTGGTCCGGGTCCAGGGGCAGCTGGGGGGCGACGGGCGTATCCACCCCACCCGGTCGGCGCTGGCGGTGATCTATCGCCGGGGTGGGCATCGGGAACGGGCCCTGCGAGAGTGGCGGGCGGTGGTGGGGGCCGACGCCAACAACCTGCGGGCCAGCCTGGCAATGGCGGAATTGCTCTGGGAGGCCGGGGACGTCGCAGGGGCCAAGGCGGCTTGCGACGCGGTGCTGGCACGGTTGCCGGAGGCGGCCCGGGCCCTCTTGATCCTGGCTGCGATCGACGAGAGGCAGCGGGGGCACATCGCACGGGATACGGTCGACCGCTACCTGGCGGTGGACCCGGCGGCGGAACTCGCCGCGACGTTCGTCGTGGCCCACGCCGGGACCACCCTCGGCGATATCCTGGCCGCGCCGGTGACGATCGACGAGGGTTCGATCTTCTCGGCCCCGCCGGCCGAGGCGCCTACCGCGGCTCGGCAGGACGTGGTGGTCGAGGCTGCGCGTCCGACTCCCCTTCCCCACCGCGTCCCCTTTGGGGCGCCTGCCAGTTCCCAGATCGCCGCGCCTGACATCTGGGGCAGTTCGGACGATTCGGCCCGGGGCGGTGCGGCCGGCGGCGCCGACGCCGAACTCTCGGCGGAGCCCTTCTCGTGGGACGACTTCGCTGATCAGATCGACGGGGGAGCCTCCGGACCGCCATCGATCCCCAGTGGAGGTGCCCCTGGCACCGGGAGCCTGGTCGGGTCTAGGTCGGGCATGCTCAGCGGCGATGACCTGGATGCCGTGTTCGGGCGGGTGGGCCCGGACGCGGCCCCGACCCCGTCAGCGACCCCAGATGTGGACTCGGACCCCTTCGCGGCATTGCGGGACCTGACGATGGGATTCCCCGTCCCGGAGGCTCCGTCGTTCGCCTCCGACCAGGGTCGCTCCATGGCGGACCCCTTGACCGGGACCCCGCTGCCGGTGCCTTCCCCGGACCGGACCGGCACCGCGCCGCTCTCCCCGGCGTGGGGAGACCTCGATGACCTGGGCGTGATCCCCTTCTCGTTCGACCTCGATACCGATGGCCCGAACACGATACCCGGGCGCGGGGGTGCTGGTGTCGATGCCTCCGACACGAGTGAGTTGGACTCGCGATTCGACTTCGCGCTCGACGCCGATATCGAACCCTTCAACTTCGACCTCGACGTCCCGACACCCGGCGCGGGGCGGACCACTTCCGGCTCGGCTGGGACAGACCTATTCGGGAGAGCCGACACGTCGCCGGCCATGGGCGGCGGACCCCTAGCCCAGTCGTCGGGACGCTCGGTTGGGCCGGTGTCCGGACCCGCCGGTGGCGAGGGAACAGACGACCTCTTCGGTGGCTTCGAAGATCTGTTGAACGCCGCTGCATCGGACCGCGACGACGACCTGGACGCCCTGCCGGGTGGATTGGGCGGCGGGAGCGTCCGGCCCGACGCGGCGTTCGACCTGGGGGTGTTCGAGCCCTTCGACCTAGAGCCGTTCGCACCAGCGGCCGGGACGCCCACGCCGACTGACGCGGACGTGTTCTCCGCCGCGTCCGGGACTTCGCTACCATCGGAGTCAGCCTGGTCTCCGATCGAGGTGCCGCCCGCCCCTCTGGCGCCCATCGAGCCTGTCGCTCCGCGCCAGGACATGATGGCGCGCTCTGGCCCCTCACCGTTCGTCAAGGACGACGGGCGAATCGACCTCACCGTCGGTTGGGATGACCTCGACCGCGCCCTCGAGGACGCGACACCACCGGCCACGTCGGTCGAGGGGTATGACGACTTGCTCCTGGACCTCAGCGCGGACGGCATCGCCCCGCTCGAGCTCGGCGACTTCGGCGATGATGATTCCTGGGAGCCCTTGTCAGCTGATGATTGGGACACCGAGGAGTCGCCGGCCGTGGTGGAGCCCACTATCAGCGCCCCGTTCGCCGCCGCCGCCCCCGATGCCTGGCGTACAGTGTCGCCGGCGGTGGGAGAGCGCGATCCGGGCATGACGGACGACGTGATGCCGTTCGAGTTCGACGTGCTTGACCAGCGCACCGCGCAGGACACGTTGCAGGCGGGCGCAACTGAGCCGAACGACGCCGCTCTCCAGATCACCGCCGGGTGGGACGACATCGACGAGGAATTGGCGCGGGCCATCCCTCAGGGCTCGATGGACGGGTACACGGAGTTGCTGAAGAACCTGGACTCGGAACATCCCATGCCGTTCTCGGACGCGGAGTTCGGGGGAGCGGAGGCTGAGGTCGACCCCCTCGCCCCGAAAGACGCGGCCGGGGACCAAATCGACTTCGAGGACCTCTTCGCGGTCACCAGCGAGGACCGGACCGCACCGGTGGATCACCCCAGCCACCTGGGGTCCGTGATCGAGTCGTTAGCGGACTCGTCAGTGGCTCCGGCTGACCCCTGGGGACACGACATCATCTCCGGCACGGTGGATGTCGAAGTCGTTCAGGGGGATGCGACGACGGCTGAGGAGCGCGGGATAGACCCGTTCGACGGTACGGACGACCAAGTCGTCGCTCATGAGACCTTGTCCCCCGACACCTTCGACTTCTTCGCCCTCGACGAGGTGAGTGATCAGGGTACGACGGACGGTCCCGTCGATGGGGTTGACGGAGCCACGGCATCTTGGGAGGCACTGCTGACGAGCAGCACCGACCAGGCTACCGATGCCCACGACACCGGCAGCGAAGTGGCGACCGCCGCCCTCTCCTCGGTCGATGAGTCAGATCGTGTCGTCCCGGATCCCCAGGCGGGCACACTGGCAGGTAACGATCCGACCGAGCCCGAGGCGTTCTCCTTCGATGACTGGACCGTCACCCGCGACTTGGGACAGGGCGACGATCAGGGACAGGATCAGCCGGCCGGATCGCCAGCCACCGCTGTCGCCGGTACCGATGTCACCGCACCGCTGCCTAGTTCGCCTCCGACCCCGACGTTGGATGCGACGCCCGAGACCGCTGAGCGATCAGCGGGCGGCACGCCCGTGTTCGTGGGTTCCGGAGGGTCGGCCAGCGTCTGGCCGCCGTTCGACAATGGGGCGGTCTCCATTGGTCAAGTCGATCGCTTCGACCTGTTCGGACGTCTCCGTGAGGAGAAGCAATCGCTGGTCGCGCTCGGGATGCTCTCGGTGAACCGGACGATGCAGGTCCAACGTCCGGTGGCCACGGGACTGAGCGGGACGGCCGAGTTGCGCCGAGCGGGGGCGCGGCGGTCGATCAAGCCGCAGACGGGCGGATTGACGCCGGAGCAACTCAACCAAATCCGGGCAGATATCGCCGGATCACGATCAGATGTTCTGCATGCCGTAGCCCAGTTGGAACCCCTGGCTGCGGCCGGAGGCGGGACTCAGGTCCAGCGGCTCCTCGGTGAGGGGTACCTGCGGTTAGGTCGATCGGCCGAGGCCGCGGAACAGTTCCACCTGGCGATGTCGTACCAGAACCGGTAGGCATGGGGCGGGATCGAGTGGCGACGTATCTCTAGCGTTCCGTTCGCCTGGGGCCGATGAGACGGACGTGATCGACCGAGGCGGCGAGCGAGATGCGGGGGACGCGTGGAACGGACATTGAACGACCTGTTGGCATACGAGGAGATCCTCGGCGCCATCGTTTATAGCAGCGAAGGGTTGGTGCTGGCGAGTGCCGGGCTGACGCGGTCCGACGCCGAGACGTTCGGGGCCGTGGGGGCTTCCCTGCTGGGAGCGGTAGACAGTACCTCCCGGCGCCTGGGCGCGGGAGAGATCACGTCGGTCAGCTTCGCGGCTCGGGACGGGATGGTCCACTGCTGGGCCGCCGGTGACCTGGCCCTGGCAATCTTCACCGAGCAGACTGCCCCGACGCCCATCGAGGTCATCGGCACGCGCGTCCTCGACGAAGTGATGCTCGTCGTCAATCCGAACCGCTGATTCACGCGACACCCGTCATCGGGGATGGGTCTTGTCTCCGCCAG
>CADCWH010000223.1 GCA_902806395.1 uncultured Thermomicrobiales bacterium
ACCTGTCTGGCCGAGCCGTCGTCCCGCTCCCCGTGACTGCTGCGGTAGACTCGCGCCCGGCCGAGGATCGGCTACGTCCGGCGGAGAGCCGGGCCCGGTCCCGCGGCGAGGAGCGCGGCGCGGTGTCATCGACATGCTGAAGGATCTCACCCGGGCCGACTGGCTCGCCGCCCTGTCGCTGCCGCCGGATCGCATCCCGGTCGCACTGGTACTGCGGGGGACCCGCAACCTGAAGCGCCACTACGCGGGACACGTCGCCCTGCTCTCCGACGTGATCGAGGTCGGCTCTCCGAACGCGTTGTTCGAGGATGTCTGCGTCGGGCACCTGGCCGGCATCGACATCGCCTACGCCTCAGTCTACGGCGGCCCGATGGCCTCCGAGATCACCCACGTCTTCGGTGCCCTGGGGACGGGACTGGTCATCCAGACCGGCGTCTGCGGTGCCCTCGGTGACGGGATCCGGGCGGGCGACCTGGTGATCGCCACGGCCGCCGGGTGTGGAGACGGCGCCTCGGCCTGTTACCTTCCGACCGCCACCCGCATCGACGCCTCCCCCGACCTCGTCGCGTCCGTCCGCGAGGCGGCGGTCCTTCCCCAGCCCATCAACGCCCACGCCGGGCCAGTCTGGTCGACTGCCGCCCTACTGGCCGAGGGGATGGACGACCTGGAGCGCTGGCATGGCCAGGGATACGTCGCCGTAGATATGGAGACGGCCGCGACCTTCGCCGTCGCCGAGACGTTCGGCATGCGCCGGATCGCCCTGCTTTCGGTCTTCGACAACCCCCGCGCCGGCGAACATCTCCTCCTCACGGAGACCCACAAGGACGAGGCCCGGACGTCGGGCGAGGCAGCGATGCGGGCAGCGTTGCTGGGGCTGCTGGCGAGGGAGCGATCGATGGAAGCTGAGGGGGCTTGACCCCGTGCTGATGAGACGTGGCCGGTCGCCCCGATCGGTGCGGCGTCCCGGCAGCCCCTCCCGTCACCCGGCCCGGGCGACGGCGCTCGCGGGCACGGGAACAAACCCCGCGATCTGGTTCGCTAGCGCCTCTGGTTGGTCCTCGGGGACGAACGCGCGCGAGTCCGCGACGAACTCCAGTCGAGCGTCGGGGAAATCCCGCTGCAGGCGACGGGCCAGGCCGGCCGAGAAGAAGCGGTCATCCTCACCCCAAACGATCAGCACCGGGCGGTCGAAGGATGGGAAGTTCGTGGCGGCCCCCAGCGTCTGGCGGTTGGAGATTGCGGTGAGGAATCGCACGGTGTCCCGTCGCACCCCGGCGTCCCGGACGAATGAGCCGAAGTAGGCGTCGAGCGTCGCATTATCGAGGCGGCGCTTGGCAACCAGTCGGAGGAGGAGCCGCTGCCCGGCCCGGTGCCGCAGCATCCAGCCGACCGCCGTGCCGAACCTCTCCCCGAACAGGCGCGCCCCGTGGTGAAAGGGGCTGATGCCGATGGGGAGGAACGCCTCGTAGGCATCACAGTTGGTCAGCACCAACCGGCCAATCCGCTCCCGGTGCGACGCGATGACCAGTTGGCAGATGGCGCCGCCGGTGTCGTTGCCGACCAGGGTCACGTCGCGGAGGTCGAGGGCGGCCATGAAGTCAGCCAGAAGTTGGGCGACGCCGGGTGGGCTTGGGTCCGCCCCCGGCCCCATCGGCACCGGGTGTCCCCCGAGCGGCAGGTCGGGAACGACGCAGCGATACCGGCTCGCCAACCGCTGCACCACATCGCGCCAGAGGGTGCGGTTCGCCAGGAGGCCGGCCACAAAAACCAGCGTCGGCCCCGACCCGACATCCCGATACCGGATGACTCCCTGCTCCAGTCTCACCTCCCTCTCCTCGTCCGCGTACTCGCTCCCGATCCTCCGCATGCCGTCCTCCTCACCGTCATTGCCAACGTCGCCGGTGCCTCCCTCATCGTATCGATTTACTGACACCGTGTCAATAATCGGCTGGGTCCTTTGGCTGGTAGATTGGGCACGGCGCAGAACCTCGCTCGCCGGTCTGGCCAACCGATGGGTCATCCCGGACACCGATGACCCGCCTGGGACACGGTGGCGAGGCGAGAGCGCCGAGAACGGCGGGGGCAGATCGTGGGGAACAATGCGCGGTCACGGCGGCGACGCAGCCCGGAAGAAGCCGAGCGGGAGATCCTGGATGCCGCCGAGACCGTCCTGCGGGAGAAACCGTTCCGGGACCTGACCGTAGACGACGTGATGGCGCGGACCACGCTCTCGCGGCCGTCGTTCTACGTCTATTTCCCCGACCGCCACGGGCTGATCTCGCGGATCTTGGAGCGCGTCGGCGCCGAACTCTTCGAGATCGACCGGGGCTGGCTCACCGGGGACGACTCGCGGTCCGAGGTACGCGAGACATTGGCGGCCGCGGCGGCGTTCTTCGCCCGCCAGGGACCGCTCCTGCGAGCGATCGCCGATGCCTCGGCCACCGATCAGGAGATCGAGCACCTCTACCGGTTCGGACTGATCGCCGGGTTCGCCGGAGCGGTCGCGGCCAGGGTCCGGCGCGGCGCGGCGGGCGGCGAGATGGACCCCACTCTCGACCCGGACGCCGTCGGGCTTTCCCTGGTCCTGATGACCGAGCGCTACCTGTTGGAGACCGTCTCCAGGGACCCGAACCCAGGTGCGGGGCGGGACGCGGCCGTCGAGGCGTTGACCGTCATCTGGACCAAGACCCTCTACGGCCCCGTCGACTAGGGCGGCAGCGATGGCGCAGACCACCGCACAGATGATCACGTCACCTGACCGGGCCGGCCGTCCCTAGCCGAGACGGAACAGCGCCGCCGACCGCGCCGGCACCTCGATCGTCCGGTCGTCACCAGTGCCGGCGAAGGTCGGCACCGTGCCCGGCCCACCATACCGCTCATCGGCCGTCGAGAGCGTGCGCCTCCATTCCCCTTCGGGCAGCTTCGCGAGCAGAGGGTCATGCGCGACCCGGATCGTCAGGGCGGCGCCGAAGTTGGCGACCAGCAGGCGGCGGGCGTCGCCGTGCTGGCGGACCAAGGCG
>CADCWH010000224.1 GCA_902806395.1 uncultured Thermomicrobiales bacterium
CCTGAGCTGGGCCTACGCCCTGCCGTCGGTGAGCATGGGCAACGTCCTGCTGGCGCCCAACCCCAAGGTCCCCAATTGCAACAACGCCACGGGCAACCAGCTCAACAACCCCGGCATGTACGGGATGGCCAGCAACCCCCCCGGGGGCGCCAACGTCCTGCTGTGCGACGGCTCGGTGCGGTTCCTCAAGGACACCACCAACCGGGTCACCGTCTGGTCGCTCGGCTCGCGGGCCGGCGGCGAGATCATCTCCTCGGACTCCTTCTGACCCGGGCCCGTACCGAGCCATCGATCCCATGAAGTCGTCCCACCTGGCCCTGCTCCTGGCGATGCTCGCCCTGCCGACGCCCCGGTCCGGGGCGGCCGAGGCGCGACCCAACATCCTGTTCTTCTTCGCCGACGACTGGGGCCGCGTCGCCTCGTGCTACGCCGACCCGGCTCGACCGTCGATCAACGACGTGGTGCGGACGCCCAACGTCGACCGGGTCGCCCGCGAGGGGGTCCGGTTCGCCAACGCCTTCGTCGGCTGCCCCCAGTGCACCCCCAGCCGGGGAACGGTCCTGACCGGCTCCCACTTCTGGCGGCTCGGCTCGGCGGCCAACCTCGAGGGGGGGGCGTGGAAGGGGGTCGTCAACCCGTTCGACGCCCTTCCCAGGTTCTCCACCGGGCTCGTCGCGTCCGGCTACCACCTCGACAAGCAGCACAAGACGCTCGCCCTCGAGTCGTCCAAGGGCACGGGGAGATTCGCGGGGCCGCCCATCGGCGAGTTCCTCCGCTACGGCCTCCACGTCGCACCGGGCCGGGACCGGGCGGATCACGACCGGCGTCACGCCGAGGTCGTCGACCAGACCCGCCGCACCATCCTCCGGGTCCTGGCCGACCGCCCGGGGGGGAGGCCGTTCTTCTTCGTCTTCGGCCCGATCAACGCCCACCGCCCCTACGCCCCGGGCTCGGGTCGCCTCCTGTGGGGGATTGACCCCGACGCCCTGGTGGGGAGGCTCCCCGCGTTCCTCCCCGACGTCCCGGAGGTCCGCGACGACGTGGCCGACTACCTCGGCGAGGTCCAGGCGCTCGACCTGATGCTCGGCATCTTCCTGGAGGAGTTGACCAAGGCCGGCCTCCTCGACGACACGATGGTGGTGCTGGCCGGGGACAACGGGGTCCCAGGGCTCCCCCGCGGCAAGACGCAGATGTACGACCTCGGCACCGCCACCCCGCTGGTCGTCCGCTGGCCGGGCCGCGTCCGGCCCGGCCGCACGGTCGACGACCTGGTGAGCCTGATCGACCTGGCCCCGACCTTCCTGGAGGTCGCGAGGGCGACGCCATCCCCCGCGATGGACGGGCGGAGCCTCCTGCCGCTCCTGACGTCCGACCGCAGCGGGGTCATCGACCCGACACGCGACCACGTCGTCTTCGGCCGCGAGCGTCATTTCGGCACCGCCCGGCCCGGGAACTTGCCCTACCCGTCGCGCGCCATCCGGACGCGCGACTTCCTCTACGTTCGCAACTTCAAGCCCGACCGCTGGCCGATGGGCGACCCATTCGGCATCTCCCCGGCCTCCGCCCCGGATGCCGACCAGGTCCGCGACCGCACCGTCGCCACGCTCCGCGACCTCGACGCCAGCCCGACCAAGGCCTGGCTCGTCGCGCATCGCGACGAGCCCGGGGGCCGACGCTTCTACGACCTCGCCGTCGCCCGGCGCCCGGCCGAGGAGCTGTACGACCTCCGGGCCGACCCCGACCAGGTCCGCGACCTCGCCGCCGACCCGGGCCAGGCCGACCCGATCCGCGACCTCTCCGCCCGCCTGCTCCGGACGATGGCGGCGACCCGGGACCCCCGGCTCGACGACGCCTTCGACCGTCCCCCTTACGTCGATCCCCCCGCCGTCGTCCCGGCCGGGCTTATGCCTTGAGGAGTCACGGGCATCGGGCGATCGAGAGTTATACTCCGCTCGGCCTGAAGTGGCACAAGTTGTAGTCGTTTGCGTAGTCCCATAAACTACTTGCGAGGATCCACAATCGGGGCGGCATCGGGTGGGCACGCCATGCGGACTTTCACCTTCACGGACGACGACCGGCGAGCCCTGGCCCGCCTCCGCTATCATCACCCCGACCCCCGGGCCCAACGCAAGGTCGAGGTCCTCTGGCTCAAGAGCCACGGCCTCACCCATGACCGGATCGCCGCCTACGCCGATGTCTCCCGTCGCACCGTCCAACGCCACCTCGATGAATATCGGGAAGGCGGCCTGGGACGCCTGTGCCGCGGCACGAGCCATCCTCCACGGGGCGCCCTCGTCGAACATGAGGTCTCCCTGGAGGAGCACTTCGAGGCGCACCCGGTCCGCTCCGCCAGGCAGGCCCGCGCCGTCATCGAGCAACGCACAGGGATCCGCCGCGGCCTGACCCAGGTCCGCCACTTCCTCAAGGATCGCCTCGGCCTCCGCTGGCGCCAGACCGGGGCCATCCCCGTGCCCCCGAAAAAGACGATCCAGGAGCACGCCGCCGACCAGGCGGCCTTCCTCAAGGACGAATTGGAGCCTCGCCTGGAGCAGGCCCGCCGGGGCCGGAGGCAGGTCTACTTCGTGGACGCGGCCCATTTCGTGTTCGCGCCGTTCCTGGGCTGCCTCTGGTGCGCCACCCGGCTGTTCGTGCGGGCGGCCTCGGGGCGGAGGCGTCACAACGTCCTGGGGGCGTTCGATGCGGTGGCCCACCGGCTGATCCGGGTGACCAACCAGGGATATATCAACGCCGAGTCGGTGTGCTCGCTGCTGCGGTCGGTGGCCGGGGCGTCGGTAGGCTTGCCGATCACGCTGGTGCTGGACAACGCCCGGTACCAGAAGTGCGCCGTGGTGCGGGAGCTGGCGGCGACGTTGAAGATCGAGCTGCTGTACCTGCCGAGCTACTCGCCGAACCTGAACCTGATCGAGCGGCTGTGGCGGTTTGTGCGCGTGGGGTCGCTGAACTCGACCTATCACGAGAAGTTCGAGGACTTCCGGTCCGCCATCGACGGTTGCCTGGATGGGCTGAGCACCGTACACAAGGCCGATATGGAAACGCTGATGACGCACAGGTTTCAATTGTTTGAGGATGTGCCACTATTGGCCGCGTAGGGTATACATCCCGGTGGCGCCCAACACGGCCCAGACCACCCAGCTGACGCGTGCTCAGTGCCCGCTGGGCACGCCGCGCGTCTCGTACCAGC
>CADCWH010000225.1 GCA_902806395.1 uncultured Thermomicrobiales bacterium
GCGACCGCCCACACCGGCACGGTCGCCTCATCGTTCGTGATCGGTGTCACCTTCGGTGCGGGGTGGTCTCCGTGCGTCGGGCCAATCCTGGGGCTCATCCTCACCATGGCCCTGAGCGAGGCGGACACGGCCCGGGCAACCTGGCTCCTCACCGCATACAGCGCTGGTCTCAGCATCCCGTTCCTCGCCACGGCTTTGGCGTTCGGGTCGGCCCCGGCGGCGCTCCGCTCGATCCAGCGCCAGATCCGACCGGTGATGACGGTCGGCGGTGCCATCATGCTGGGCGTCGGCACCATCATGATCCTAGGAATCTATGAGCGGTTCTTCATCGAGATCATCGCCGCCGCGCCCTGGCAACCGTGGGAGCCTGAACTATGAGCGCGGACAGGCCAGCGGTCGGCGACCTTCAGGTTGATGCCACGGCGGGGACGGGAGTCCCCAGCGGTCGGGACCGTGTCACGACCGCGAGCCCACGGAGAGATGTCGCACCGCGTGGTTGGGGGGATGTCGCGACGGACCGGGTCTGGCGGTTCTTCTGTTCCGTCCGGGCCGCCATCTGGGAAGTCACCTTCCTGGCGATCTTGGTGCTGATCGGTACGCTACGGGGCAGCTCCGTCCCCCGGTCGTTGGCAGATGCCGTTCCCTTCACCACTCCGTTGGTCGAGCGGTGGTATGCCTGGGACGTCTTCCACTCGCTGCTGTTCATGCTGACATTGGCCCTGATCGCAGTCGCGACCGCGATCGGCGGGATGCTCAACCGCGCACCGGGGATCTGGAACACCATCGCCCATCCCACGGTGACGACCACTCACGGCTTCCTCCGTAGCACCGGCGGCGACGCTGTCATCACCAGTCGCTCCCCAGTCTCGACTACCACGGCGGACCTGATGGAGACCCTGCAGGCACGCCGGTACCGTGTCCTCAGCGAGCACCGGGGCAACGAGACCCACCTCTATTTCGACCGGAACAGGTTCGCTCGCCTGGGCACGTTCCCCTTCCATATCGCGTTGATCCTGTTCATGGTCGGCGGAATCATCGGTGCCCAATTCGGCTTTCGGGAAACCGAGTTCATCGTCGCGGAGGGTGAATCGCGGCCGATCGGACATGGGACAGATCTGGCCGTGCGCCTCGACCGGTTCGAGGATACCTACGTCGAGAGCGGCATCCCATCCGAGTACACGAGCTTCCTGACGTTATTGGATGGAGGAGAGCCGGTCGCGAGTGAGGCGATCACCGTCAACGACCCGCTCAGCCACGACGGCGTAACCATCTACCAGTCGAGTTTCGGTCAGGCCGTGCAGATCCGCGTCACCGACCTCGCCGGCTCCGTCTTGTTCGAGGGCGCGGTGGAACTCGGGACCTTCACCTCCAGCGCTAACCCCGATGCCCCGGCCGGTGTCGTGGTCATTCGTCCTGCCCACGTGGTGCTGACGATCGTCGCACCAGACCAGTCGCCCCTGAACCAGCCCGAGCTCGACCCACTCCAGTTGGCTGACGAGGAGGTCTACCTCCGGGCCCGATACACCGGTTCACCGGGCGGACAAGAGACGAGCGAGGCGGTCGTCGCCGCGAGAGAGACCGCCGACCTCGGGGCGGTCCGGGTGGAGTTCCTGCGTGAAACCCGGTTCAGCCTGTTTCAGGTCGCGCGCAACCCGGCAATCCCCCTGTTCATCGTCGCCTCGGTCCTTCTGGTCGGCGGGCTAATGGCCACCTTCTACTTTCCCCACCGCCGCATCCGTGGCATCGTGGCACCGGAGGATGCGGACGGCGGAGCCAGGATCCACCTGGCGCCGCTCGCCAAGCGAGACTGGGGTGGTCAGCGTCAGTTCGACACGCTCATCGCCGATCTCGGCACCCGGCCGGACCTGGAACTTGTCCCGTCAGTGTTGGATGATCGTCCCCGCGCTGCCTCGAGGGCCTGACCATGATGCCCCGGGCCGGGGATTTCGCCTCCCAGCCGACGGGGCAGCAGCGCCGGAGGCGCGGGACACCGACCACGCACCGCCTATACTTGCCCTGATCCACGCAATTGCTGCGGTCCGCGGAGGATAGGGCATGGAAGCACTCGTCAAACTCTCGTTCTACTGCTTCGCGGCCACGACGATCGCCATCGTTGCTTCGGCCGCTTGTTACGCCGGGTTCGCCATCGGCCGATTTCGGGTGCGGTCGCGCGTCGCCCGCCTGAGCTTCTCGGGTGGCTCGCCGGGCTCCTCCACGAGCGCCGTCTCAAGGATTTCCAGCGGGTTTGGTTCGGGCGCCGCTGCCTCGGCCCTGGGCGACTTTGGGACGATGCTCGCCTGGTTCGGACTCGGCTTCCAGACCCTGTCGCTGGGCCTGCGGATTGCGGCTTCGCGCAGCGCCCCGTCGAACATGTACGAATTCTCGATGGTGTTCGTCTTCGCGATCCTGTTGATCTACCTGCTGTTCGAACGGTCGTACCGCGAGAAGCACCTCGGCGCGATCGTGCTGCCGATCGCGGTCGGTATGGCAGCATACGTATGGTCCTTGCCGACCGAGCTGCGGGAGGTGAATCCCCTCATCCCGGCCCTGCAAAACCAACCACTGATGACGATCCACGTGTCGATGGCGATCTTCGGTTATGCCGCCTTCGCCATATCGTTCGCGGCGGCCGTGCTGTTCCTGATCGTGCAACGGTGGCCGAAGTCGTGGCTACCGAGTGCCGCGATGCTGGACGATATCGGGTTCCGTGGTGTCACGGTCGGGTTTCCGTTGATGGCTCTGGTCCTGATTACCGGGTCGATCTGGGCACACCGGGCGTGGGGGTCGTATTGGTCGTGGGATCCGAAGGAGACCTCGGCGCTGTTCCTCTGGCTGGTCTACGCTGTCTACCTGCACACCCGCTCACTTCGCGGTTGGCGTGGTACACGTGGCGCGGTGATCCTGATCCTGGGCTTCGCGTCGGTCATCTTCACCTACTACGGGAACTACGTCTTCGGCGGCCTGCACGCCTACGGCGGTGTCTAGTGTCAGAGGTCGAGCGCAGCAGAGTTGA
>CADCWH010000226.1 GCA_902806395.1 uncultured Thermomicrobiales bacterium
CGCTGTCATCCGAGAGGCTAACAACGAGACCGAGGTCCGGTTCTATCTGAGTCAGACGACACCGGATGACGACGGCAATGGCGTGGCTTCGACCCTGGCGGGATCACCCACGGCGGATGCTTCCCCGTCGGCCTCGGCCGACGTTACCGTGGAGATCAAGGATTTCGCCTACCGCGATGGCACATTGGAGGTCAAGGTCGGCACGACGGTCGAGTGGGTCCAGTTCGATACGGCCCCGCACACCGTCACCTCCATCCCGGGGGGAGACATCTTCCAATCCGGCAAGATGAGCAAGGGCGACGTGTTCTCCTACACCTTCACCGAACCAGGCACTTACGAGTACTTCTGTGAGTACCACGACAATATGAAGGGCACTGTCATCGTGACGTAGGGGTAAGCCCACTCGGCCTTTCGGCGCCTCGCACGCCTGGTGCGAGCCAGGACCAAACTCGCGAGCGACGGCCCGGCCATAGTGGCCGGGCCGTCGCTCGTCTACGATCTGTATTGGGAATGGCAGCCAGTTTTATCCCATGTGAACATGAACGGTTCGCAGCTCATCGAAGGCTTCTGGCCAGCGTGCGATCCAGCCATTGACGGAGCCCTGAGCAGGCCTATCCTGGAGTGCCCAATCCAAAGAGATGATCCGCTCCCGCAGGCAACCCAGCCTCATCGCGCCGGCATGGTGGAGTCGCCCTACTCGACCGGGTTCAAACGGCCGGAGCGGACGTCGTAGACGAAGCCGGTCACGGGCGTGCCGGGGCGGATCAGGGGCGAGGAGCGGATGATCTCCAGGTCGTCGTGGACACTGCGCTCGACGTTGGCGAAGGGCTGGAACGTGATCTCGGCCGCGGCCGCGGCGGCCTCTGGTCCGAGGCTCTCGCCGAGGCGCTGGCGGATCTGGTCGTCGGTGACGGTCAGCATCCCGCAGTCGGTGTGGTGGATCAGCACGATCTCGCGGGTGCCCAACAGCTGCTGCGAGATGGCGAGTGAGCGGATGGCCTCGGAGGCCGCACCGCCGGCGTTGCGGATGACGTGCGCGTCCCCCTCCTCCAGGCCCAGCGCCCGGCGCTGCCGTGGCCATGTTGCTCCTGCTGTTAGCGACCGCCGCCAGAGACTCCTCACAGGCGAGTGAACAGGTGCGGGTCTAGTTTTATTAGTCATGGCTAACATGGTGTATAGTTATGATGCTAGACTCCGTTCACAACGCCACTCGACAAGGAGTTCACGATGGTTACTCGTCTGCGGCTGACACGCCGCACCGCCCTGCGCTGGGGTATGAGTGGCAGCGCCCTCGGTGGGCTATTCGGCGTCACAGGCATCGCCGGCTCAGGCGTCCTTGGTCGTCAGGTAGGCACCCCTGAGCCGCTCACCGGCACACCCGCCGCCGGTCACGGTGGTGGCCACGAATCCACAGTCCATAGTCCCAGCATCACCGTCGGTGACGTGGATCTGGAGCGACTAGGTTGGGATCCGTCCGACTTCGTCCGTACCTTCGACTATGGCGAGCCAACGACGATGGCGGACGGTAGGGTTGTTCGTGAGTTCGAGGTCAACGCGATCGACAAGGAGATCGAGATCGCGCCGGGGGTATTTTTCCCGGCCTGGACCTTCGACGGCCAGGTGCCCGGGCCGACCCTGCGTGCCAACGAGGGGGAGACGCTCCGCATCCACTTCGGAAACGGCTCCGCCCATCCCCACACGATGCACTTCCACGGCATCCACAGCGCCTTCCACGACGGTGTCTCCGGCATCGGTCGCGGCGACATCCTGCCGGGCGATCGCCATATCTACGAGTTCGAGGCCAAGCCATTCGGCTCCCATCTCTACCATTGCCACACCGCACCGTTGAAGCGCCACATCCACAAGGGGCTGTACGGCACGTACATCGTCAATCCCGACCCCAAGCGGCACGGCGACGCGGCCAAGCAGCGGCACCCGGATTCCCCCGAGTCGCAGGCGTGGCAGGAATTCGTCATGGTGATGAACGCCTTCGACACCACCTTCGACGCCGGCAACGAGGTCTACGCCGTCAACACGGTGGCCTTCCACTACATGAAGCACCCAATCCCGATCGACCGGGCGCGGCCCGTCCGGATCTACCTGAGCAACTTGACCGAGTTCGACCTTTCGAACTCCTTCCACCTGCACGCCAACTTCTTCGATTACTACGACCACGGCACGACGCTCGAGCCGACGCTGCGCACGGTGGACACGATCGCCCAAATGCAGGGGCAGCGGGGTATCCTGGAGTTCAGCTTCAAGGACCACGAGCCGGGACTCTACATGTTCCACGCCCACGTCACGGAGTTCGCCGAGCTGGGTTGGATGGGGGCCTTCGATGTCCGCTAGCGAACGCCGGCCGGCGTCCCCGATCGAGAGGAGCATCCCAATGACGCAGGCCACCGCGACCCACCTAACCGTCACTGAACGCAACCGGCGTGCTCCTTTCACGCCGATGGTCATCTTGCTCGCGCTCCTGCCGCTCGTCCTGCTCGGAGGGGTGCTGGCGCTCATCGTCAAGACCGACGCTGGGCTCGGCGAGCGTGCGGTCCCCCCGATCGAGACCCTCAATGTCCAGCGGGTGCGGCTGCCCGAACCGGGCGTGATCGAACTGGAGATCGTCAACGACGGTCCGGATCCGGTCACGATCGCCCAGGTGCTGGTCGACGAGGCCTACTGGCAATTTGAGATCGACCCGGGTCAGACCCTGGAGCGGCGCGACTCAGCCACCATCACCATCCCCTACCCTTGGGTACAGGACGAGGCCCACGGGATCGCGCTGGTAAGTGGGACCGGTGTCGTCTTCGAGTCGGAGATCCCGGTCGCGATCGAGAGTCCGGACGCGGATCGCGAGAGCGTCATGCAGTTCGGCCTGGTTGGCCTCTACGTTGGGATCGTGCCGGTTGGGCTCGGCCTGCTCTGGTATCCGACCATGCGCCGCCTCGGCCGCCGGGGGATGAACTTCGTCCTTGCGCTCACGGTCGGCTTGCTCGTCTTCCTCGCCGTTGACATGTGGGGCGAGGCGCAGGAGATCGCGCTGGGGGTGGCGGGGTTCCTCGACGCTCCGGTCCTCGTGCCGCTGTTGGCCGCATTGACGGCAGCACTCCTCGTGGTCATCGGAAACTCGTTGCGCGGCCAAAAAGGCGCGTCAAACGGACTGCACTTGGCTTACCGGATTTCGTTCGGCATCGGACTCCATAACCTGGGGGAGGGTCTGGCCATCGGCGCCGCATTCGCCCTCGGTGAGGTAGCGTTGGGCGTCTTCCTCATCCTCGGTTTCACGCTTCACAACGTCACGGAAGGCGTCGGCATCGCCGCGCCAGTCGTCGGGGAGCGTCCCGGCCTGGTGCACTTCGTAGCCCTGGCAGCCATCGCCGGGATCCCAGCGATCCTGGGCACCTGGATCGGTGCATTCACGTACTCACCGTTCTGGACGACGGTCTTCTTCGCCGTCGGTATCGGTGCCATCCTCCAGGTAATCGTCGAGGTCGGACGCTTGATCGTCCGCAGCCAAGCCAAGGCCGGCGAGCCGACGATGACCTGGACCACCTTCGGTGGCGTGACGGCGGGCGTGGCAGTGATGTACTTGACCGGGTTGTTGGTGGCGGCGTGAACGCGGTGAACGAGGGTATCGATCGGCAGACTGCCCACGTCACCCCGGCCATGCAGGACTACCTGAAGGCGGTATACCGGACGCGGGATGAGGCGGGCACGGCGACCGTCCAGCGCCTCTCTGCGGAGTTGGGCGTGTCTAGCCCCTCGGTCACGAACATGGTCAAGCGCCTGGCCGAGATCGGCCTGCTCGAGTATGCCCGGTACCATGGTGTTGCCCTGACCGAGGCCGGGGAACGGGTCGCGGTCGAGGTCACCCGCCACCACCGTCTCCTGGAGCAGTTCCTGGTCGAGACGCTGGGGTACTCCTGGGACGAAGTCCATGTCGAGGCCGAACGCCTGGAGCACCACATCTCCGAGGCGATGGAGGCCCGGATCGACGCCGCACTCGGCTTCCCGACCCACGACCCGCACGGCGACCCGATCCCCCGCCACGACGGCACCGTGCCCGGGGGCGGCGAGGTCCGCCTCCTCGACCTGCCGCCGGGCGCCACGGCGACGGTCGGCCGGGTGCCGGACCGCGACGCCGACCTCCTCCGCCATGTCGCCGACCTTGGCCTGCGGCCCGGTTGCCTGGTCACCTTGGTCGAGGTGAGCCCATTCGAGGGACCGGTCCGCCTGCGGATCGAGGGGCGAGAGCGTGTCATCGGCCGGCCCTTGGCGGCGGTGATCCACGTCCGTCCCGGTGATGCTGACCACAAGACAGTCCCCGCGTCACCGTCCTGACCGACAGAATCCTGCATCACCCAGCCCTCGTACACAGACCACGATGACATTCGGTCGCACATCCAGGAGAAAGCAGATGGACCACAAGCTCAACCGACGCACATTCTCGACGGCAGCGGGCGCGTTGACTGGCGGCGCGGCACTGGGGCGCGTGACGTTCGCTCATGCTCAGGAGGCAACGCCACAGGGCCAGTTCCCGATCATTGAGCTGCCAGAGGGCTACCAGATCGAGAAGGTCGTGGATGGACTCACCTACCCGACATCCGTCGTGTGGGACGACCGGGATCGTCTCTACGTGGTCGAGGCAGGTGGCCAGTTTCTAGAAGAACCGCCGCCGGCCCGCATCCTGTGCGTCGAGGATGGCCAGGTGACCGAGGTGGTCAATCTCACCGACAAGGGCATCGCGGACTCGGTGGTCGGGGCCACCTGGCACGATGGCGCGTTCTACGTCACGCACCGGGATGCCGACGACCGGACGGGAGCTGTCTCTCGGGTGACGCTCGATGGCGAGGTGGAGCAGCTGTTCAGCGGCATCATTGATGCCCAGTCCGAGCACAGTCTGGACGAGATCCGGATGGGGCCGGACGGGCGCATGTACGTCGCCTCGGGCGGCGCGGGCAACGCGGCGGTGATGGGGATCGACAATGCTCCCTACGTTGAGCGGAGCCCCGACCTCCGCGCTACGGTCTGCCGGGACATCGTGTTGACCGGGCGGAACTACATGACGCCCGACTTTCGGACGGAGGATCCGGACGACACCGTGCTCACCGGCGCCTTCGTGCCCTTCGGGACTGAGACGACGCCCGGCCAAGTGATCAAGGCCACGAATCCATGTGGAAGCTCCATCCTCACCTTTGAGCCGGACGACCCCGAAGGAACGCTGGAGATGTATGCCTGGGGGTTCCGCCACGTCATTGGCTTTGCCTGGAACGAGGACGGAGACCTGTTCGCGTCGGCGAACAGCTACGACGTGCGCGGCTCGCGCCCGGTCAAGGACGAGGCGGAGGCCACCTATCGGGTCAAGGAGGGTGCCTGGTACGGCTGGCCGGACTTCTCGGCGGCGCTCGAGCCCGTGACGGACGCCAAGTTCGACGTTCCCGATTCGCTGCAGGTGCCGGTGTACATCGGCGACGAGCTGCAGGAGAAGGGGCTCGGCTTCCTGATCGACCACGAAGCAAGTGGGCTTGAGCCGCCGGACCCGTCGCTCGTTCTCGGCCTACATGACTACCAGTCTTCCCCGACCAAGCTCGATGTCGCGCCGGCGTCGTGGGGCGAGCTGGCGGGCCACATCTTCGTCGCCGAGTGGGGGGACCTTGCCCCGGAAACCAATCCACTGCAGGACGAGCTGCCGGGCTACCGGGTGGTGCGCATCGACCCCGCGACCGGGCGCGTGGAACCGTTCGTCTTCAATGCCCAACCCGGCCCTGCCTCTGAGCAGGAGGCACTAGGTGAGGGGATCGAGCGGCCGTTCGACGTGAAGTTTGGCCCCGACGGGGCGATGTACGTCATCGACTATGGGGTAGCGCGGGTCAATCAGGCGCGTACAGAGGAAGGCCAGGTGCCCTACGAGTTCCCGCCCGAGACGGGCGCCATCTGGCGGATCACCTCCCCGGCGGCGGGGACGGCGGAATCGGTTTGAGATATCGTCGAGGGACCCAGAGATGATGCTGCTCGCCTAATAAGAGTCGAGCGGCATCTGGAGAAAAGTCGCGGGAATGATGATGCCACTCACGATAACCCACGACCCAACTCACCGCACCTTGCCCCGTGCCGCGACGGTCCAGACCTCGGACAGGCGGCCGTCGGCGATGATGAAGAGTTCGTCCTGGAGGTTCACGACCGGGCAGACGTGGTTGGGGATGATCTCGACGCGGTCCCCGACCCGGAATCCCTCGTCGCGGTCCAGGGTGACGACGCCGTGTTCCTCGCTGAGCCGGGCCACCGTGGCGTGGGGGTGGCCGACGACGTAGCCGTGGCCGGGAACGGCCAGGCTGCCGTCCATGGTCAGCGTCTTCGACCCGGCGTCGATCACCGCCCGGTCCGGGGCGGGGCGGCTGATCACCGTCGCCAGCACCCGCAGGGCGCAGTCGTCCGGCCCGAGGTGGCCATAGCGGAAGGCACTGTCGTCATTGAAGACGTAGGTCCCGGGCCGCATCTCGGTGATCCCGGCGACGGTCGGGGTGTAGCGCGCCGCCGGGGTCGACCCGACGCTGACCGCGCCGACCGGGATGCCCATCCCCCGCAGCGTCTCCGCCAGCGAGACCAGGGACCGCCCGGCCGCCAGGGCCGTCGCTTCCAGGGCTTCGGGGGCCGCCGCGTTGGCCTGACCCTCATGGGTCATGATTCCGGCCAGGCGCAGCCCCGGCATCCGGACGATCTCCCGCGCCAGCGCGATCGCCTCGTCTCCCGGCCGGACGCCCGCGCGGTCCTGGCCGGTATTGACCTCCAGATAGACATCGAGCACCCGGTCCCGGGCCGCCATCGCCCGATCCAGGCCGACTGCCGCCTCGCGGGAATCGACCGCCACGGTGACCCGGGCCCGGTCGAGCAGGGCCAGCAGGCGCTGGATCTTGGTCTCGCCGACCGTGGGATAAGCCATCAGGACATCGCTTACCCCAGCATCGATCATCACCTCGGCCTCGCCTAGCTTGGCGCAGGTGACGCCGATCGCGCCGGCCGCCATCTGCATCCGGGCGATCTCGGGGGTCTTGTGAGTCTTGATGTGCGGACGCAGCCCCACCCCGACGCTGGCCGCGAAGGCGGCCATCCCCGCCACGTTCCGACGCAGCGTGGCCTCGTCGACGACGAGGCAGGGCGTGTCGAGTCCGGTCTGGTCCCGCACGATCGAACGGTCGACGAGATCCGGTCGGGCCGGTCGGATCGCGGTGGTCATGGTCGTCATCTCCATCGGTGGTGAAGGCGGAGTGCGCTGGGGACGCGGGGATCACCAGGGACACCCGGTCGCCGGCGCGGCGGAGACTGTCGTCCCCGGCCGGTCAGGCGATCAGGAGTCGCCGCTTCTCGAAGCAGGGACAGTATCGCAGGGTCCCGACCTGGTGGGATGGGGCACCTCAAGCCATATCGATCCCGATGAGCACCGTAGCGTCCGGACCGGGCACGTGCCATCAATGGTCCGTGCCGGCGTGCCGTTACAGGGGAGACTTTGCCGAGATGCACGCTGGCTAGGGGCCATGCTCCGCGTGGCCGCCCATGCCGCTGGAGGCACGGGAGTCGACACATCCCGTTGTCCGAGTGCGGAGGGGACGGAACACGTGAACGATCCGGTGGAGCCAGCGCCCGGGGATGCCAATGGCCCGTCCCCTGCTCGCGTCAGGCCGAAACCGGCCAGCGGGTCCCGCTCGTGTCGATCCAGCGGCCTAGGGAGGCGGAGCGGGCCACGCCGTCGAGGACCTCTTGGACCTTGGCCCCGTCCTCGAAGCTTGGCGCCGCCGGTTGGCCTCCCCGGATCGCGGCCAGCCAATCCCGCTGCAGCAGGGCGGTCGGTTGGGCCAGCGGATGGTCAAAAGTCCCAAGCGGCCGGACTAGGCGGTCCGGGACCTCGATCTCCGCCAGTGCCCCCTCGCCCCGCCGTGCCCCGTAGAGTGCCGTGTCACCGTGGACCATCAGCATCCCGTCGGAGCCGGAGAGCACGATCTCCTCGGCCGAATCGACCGCGGCGGTCGTCGTGACGTGGACGGTCGCCAGAGCCCCGTTGGCGAAGCGGAGGAGGAAGGCGTAGTTGTCGTCCGCGTCGACCTTGCCCATCGCCTGCGAATCGGGCAGGCGCCGGCGCTTGACCATCGTCGCGGTGGCCCCGGCCACGGCACTGATCTCCCCGAACCACCAGCGCAGGGCGTCGATGTGGTGGCTGCCGGTGGCGCCCAGCATGCCGCCCGCCTTGTCCTGCTCCATCAGCCAGCCGAATGGGCGCCCGTTGGGGTCGGCCAGACTAGCCCGGTAGACCGTCAGGGTGGCGGCCTGGGGCTGGCCGATGTACCCCGCGTCGAGGAGTTCCTTGATCCGTTGCCGCACCGGCAGGTGACGAAACTCGTGATTGACCATTGCCACGACACCCGCATTGGCGGCCATCTTGACCATGTCGCGTGCCTCGGCGATGTTGCGGGCCATCGGCTTCTCGCACAGGACGTGCTTGCCGGCCGAGATCGCCGCGAGGGTCATCTGGTGATGGAGATAGGGGGGAGTGGCGACGATCACGGCGTCGATGTCGGGGTCGCGCACCAGGACCCGGAAATCGGTCGAGACGAGAGGGATCTGATGGCGCGCCGCCACCGCCATCGCCCGATCTTGCCGCCGGGCGCAGATGGCGACCACCTCAGCCTCGGGAAGGGCCAGCAGCGCCGGAACGTGCGCCGCCGCCCCGAACCCTGCCCCGATCACGGCGACCCGGACCGGCCGCGTGGAGTCGGTTGCCGATCGTCCTTCACCCTTCCGCGACGTGGGCGAGGGGGACGTCTGGCGTGTGGGCACGCGTTGCAGGGTCATCTCACTTGCCGCCCCGTCCGATGACTGGGATCCTTCGGCCCGGAGACATGTCCGGACACCATGGTCGTATAGCCGCGGCGGCCCGTGGCGGACCCCCCGATTGCCCGTCATCGTACCATACCCCCGTCGCCACGCCGTCCGTACGCCCGTCCGGACAATCGTGAGTCACGGGTGGTCCCGTTTGGCGCGCGTCTGGTGTGAACCGAGGGGGCCAGATCAGGGAGGCCAGATCAGGCTCGGCCGTGGCCAGCCTCTTCTGGCCTGCTAGGGGCTCATCTGTCGTGCCGGGGGCGGGGAGCGAGGGTCCGAGGCGGTATGGTTGCCCCGATGGCTTCAGCGAACGATGCGCGCCGGCCCGGGAAGTTGACACGGCGACTGCCGGGCGCCCGCGGGCGCGAGACGGATGGAGAACTCTGATGCGACTGTTTTCCGGCAAGGGCGACGGCGGCGAGACCGACTTGCTCGGGGCTCGGGTGGACAAGGACGACCCTCGCATCGCCCTGCTCGGCGAACTCGACGAGGCCACCTCGGCGATTGGCCTGGGCCGCGCCCACGCCGTGGTGGGCGCGATCGGGGATGCCCTCCTCACCAGCCAGCGGGACCTCTACGGGATCATGGCCGACCTGGCCTTCACCGATGAGATTCGCCCCGCTAGCCAGCGCTTCGCCGCCGAACGGGTGACTTGGCTGGAAGGGGAGGTTGATCGCCTGGCCGCGACCGTCACGCTGCCGCCCCATTTCATCCTGCCGGGCGACACCGTGGCTGGGGCGACCCTAGACGTGGCCCGGACCGTGGTCCGTCGCGCCGAGCGGGCGGCCGTCACCCTGCACCGCGCGGGCGGTCTCGCCAACGAGGCAACCTTGCGCTACCTGAATCGCCTCTCCTCGCTGCTCTTCATCGCCGCCCGGGCCGAGGACGCCGCCGCCGGAATCACGCCCCGGCCGGCCAAGGCTGATCTCGACCGGTCGGATTGACGCTGACCCAGACGGCCGTCGCGGCATCATGGGGGAATGTCCCGGCTCCTCACGACCCGTGCCCGGAAGGGGACCTGCTCGGGGGGTTCCTCGCCGGGCCTTCGCCCACGACCCCGCCGACCGTCCCGACGATTGACCCGGCCATCAGGCAACCTACCCTCCGCTCAACCTCTCCAGTTCGATGGTCACCCCTGGCACGGAGGACACCGTCGACGATCCCTCCCGTACCATCGTCTCGCCGTAGGTGCCGTCGGGTCGGCAGATCCCGACCGTGACCGTGCGCTCCGCCGGGTGAACCCGCCCGATCTCACGGTCGGCACGGCTTCGGTAAGCCAGCAGTTTGTTGGCGATTGCGTATCCGCCGGTCAATGGGGAGCGGATCTCGACTACCAGCGCCAGGGATTGGGCGTAGACCTCCAGGCCCTTGCCACGCTGGGTGGCCTCGATGTCCCCAGGGATGATTGCCAGGTCGGCGATATCGGTGATCGCCTCACCAGCCGAAGATGGCCCGCATTGTTCGGAGGCGATTCCGGTCGCGGGGGAGTTGAGACCCGATCAGGACGCCGAGGTGCGCCATCACGTCGCTGTGCTCGGCCGTCATCGACGACTTCTCCCGCAACTGCCCGTCGTGGAGTTCCCATTGACCGTCGGGGTCGAGCCGGGCGACGCGCTGGTACGACGCCTCGTCGAGCATCGTGATGACCATCGGTCTCACCCTCATAAAAATCGACCATGTATCCGCCTATTCTCGTCGTCTCGCGCGCCCACCACCGACGGCCCGTTGGCAGCCACCGGTTGCCGCCGCCCG
>CADCWH010000227.1 GCA_902806395.1 uncultured Thermomicrobiales bacterium
CTAACCCGTCGCCACGGTCCTCGACGCAAGCCTCGGCGTCGCCTCCATACGCGTCGGTCACTGTGAAGTCGGCGGTGCTGACGTTGGAGTTCAGGCGGACCTCAAACCCCTGCTCGCTCGTCGGTTCGACCAGGTCCCAGAACTCGGGGTCGAACTCCATCGTCCAGCCGAACTCGCTCTCGTAGGCCTCGGTGTCGCCACCCGATGGGCCGTCGTCCTCCGCCTCGGCGGTCTGGGTCGCATCATCGTCGTCCGACGAATTGTTCTCGTCTTCAGCCTCGGCGGTCTGGGTCGCATCGTCGTCCTCGGACGACCCTCCCTCGTCGGCCAATTCCAGCGTGTCCTGGATGTCGGCCAAGTCCGCGATGGCATCTTCGCCGACCGATTCGGCAGCCACCAGGCTGAAGGCCAAGACGGCCTCCCCCTCGACCAGGGTCCGACAATCGAAGTAGGCGATTGCCTCGTCACCGCCCACTGTCAGTGAATACGCGGCGAAGGCGACGCCATCGTCCGTGCCTTCGATGACCTCCCCGTCCTCGTCTTCAAGGGGTTCGACGTCAGCCGCGCTGTCCTGCTCCAGGATCTCCTCGGCTGACCCCTCCAGACAATCGGCCGGGTCGCCGTCGTAGTCTTCGTATCCCTCGACGAACAGGAAACCGCCCTCGGCATAGTCGAGGTTGAGGACATCTCGGTTCCCGACCTGGGTGTTCTCCTCATCGACCGTCCAGAGATCCTCGTCCCATTCCAGGGTGTAGCCAAAGGTGGGACTCTCGTAGGCATTGCCATCGACCCCGGCGTCACCGCTATCGCCACCGGAATCCTCGTCCTCGGCCTCAGCCGTCGCGGTCTCGTCGTCTTCGTCGCTCCCACCGCCGGAGTCTTCATCCTCGGCCTCGGCGGTCGCGGTGCCGTCTGCGTCCTCATCATCGTCATCGGACTGGGTCGCTACGGCCTCGACCCCGAGCAGCATCGGCCCGAACAGACCGATGTCGCGCAGGAAGGTCCCCTGGATGTCGGCCAGGGTGTCTTCGAGCTCGCCGTCCGGGGCCCGGACAAAGAACGTCGCCGCACCGTCGGTCACCGGCGCATCCTCGACCGCGAACACGGCCCTGGACTCGATGTACTCCTCGATCGGCCCGTCCTCACCCTCGTAAGCGAGAGTGGCCGATACGAAGTCCACTCCGTCGACCGACCCGGCGTCTTCCGCAGTCACCTCGGCGTCCAAACCACTGACCCGGCCCTCAACGGTGGCGGCCAGGACATCGGCCGGATCGGCGCCGGACGCCCCGACCACCTCGATCTCGGCCCCGGTGTCGGGATTGACGACCACGACCTGGTCATATTCACCCTCGGCCACCTCGACTCGGTCTAGGTCGGCCTCCCAAGGTTCTTCCCACCCAAACTGGTACAGGAACTGCACGCTGATGTAGTACCGCTCCTGATCCATCCCGTCCCGCGTCTCGTGGTCGGCGAGCGTCGCCCGGGCTGGGGCGAGCAGGGCCGCCAGCATCGCGACGATCGCGATCCCCCGGAACGCGACCTGGCCACCGAATCGTCGGGTCCTCACACCGGTTTCCTTTCCTCACCCCTCAGTGGGTGACCATCCCTCGGACCTGAACCTCCGCGCGGCTGCGCGGCACACGCGCAAGTTTGGGGTCACCGGATCGGACCTGATCGTCCCGCGGCACCCCGGTTCAACGTTCTGACCTTATCGGACACTCCCACGTTCCGCAAGCGATCCGTCCGCCCAATTCCGGCCGGTACCAGACTACCTAGTGCTCGCCCGGATCCCTACAAACGTGCCAGCAGCCAACGGGACCGACACCCGTCGTGGCTAAGGATGCACCTGAGCCACGACGAGAAATCACCCGCGGTGGGCCCGCTCGTTGGTCGCCTTAGAGGACCGGCTCGTCATCCCCAAACTCGAAGGTCGCCAGTACCGCTTCCAGGGCATCCAGCTCCTGATCTGAAACCCGAAGCGACGCGGCCTGCGAGATCTGGAGGACCGCCTCGCCGTCGCCCAACGACGAGCACTCGACGTACTCGTAGTAGTCTTCGCTGTCGCCCCCATCGTCCAGGGTATAGCCGTAGTAGGCGTAGCTGTACTCCTCGTCGCCCTCGGCGATCGGGACACCGTCGTCGTCCTCCAGGATCGTCACCTCCGAGACCCCGTCCCGGCCGGCGATCTCCTCCTGGGCCGCCTCGACGCAGGCCGCCGCGTCGCCGTCGAACCCGGCATAGGCGGTGATCGTGACCAGGCTGTTCTCACCCGTCAGCACCAGGGTGTCAGCCTCATCATCCGAGGTGGCCGACTCGACCATCCAGATCTCCTCGTCCCACTCCAGGGTATAGCCGAACGTCGGACTTTCGTACGCGTTCCCATCGACCCCGGCCAGGTCGCCGCCCTCGGTCGTCTCCTCGTCCTCGGGCGTCTCGGTCGCGTCCGCCTCGGCCGTCTCGGTGGCGTCGCCGTCCGTCTCCTCGGGCACCCCATCCTCAGGAGTCCCGATAGCGTCGTCGCCGGTCCCGGCCTCGCCGACCGTGCTCAGGTCGAGACCCTCCCGCAGGTCGGCCACCGCCTCGAACCCGGCCTCGGCGTCCTCGATCGCCACCAGCAGGCTGAAGGCGAGGACCGCCTCTCCCTCGACCAGGGTCTGGCAATCGAAATAGGCCGCCGCGTCGGTCCCGCCACTGGTGAGGGTGTAGGCGGCGAAGGCGACCCCGTCTTCTTCTCCTGCGACCGGTTCGCCGTCCTCATCCTCGAACGGCTCCACGTCCTCGGCAGCGTCATCTGCCGTGATCTCCTCGGACGACCCCTCTAGGCAATCGGCCGGGTCCCCGTCGTACGCGTCGTAGGCTTCCACGTAGAGATAGCCAACGAAGTCGATCGCGTTCAGGACCAAGGTATCCCGACCCGCGAAGCGGGCGCGTTGGAGATCCAGGTCCCACACCTCGGGATCCCACTCCAGGCTGAAGCCATAGGTCGGACTGGTATACGTGTTCCCCTCGACGCCTTCTTCCGGGTCCGGCGCGTCGCCGGTGTCGTCCGGCGTCTCCGGATTGCTCTCCTCGGCCTCGGCCGTCTGGGTCTCCTCGGCCGCCGCGGTCGCATCGGACTCGGCCCCGTCGATGTCCGCCTCTGCCGTCCCCGTCGCGTCGTCATCAGGGGTCTCGGTCGCCTGGCCGGAATCGTCAGCGGTTGGCGACCCAGTCGTGTCATCGGGAGCTTCGGTCGCATCGCCGTCCGGGGTGGCGGTCTCCTCGGCCTCCGGGATCACCAGGTCAGAGAGCAGGTCCTCCACCGCCCCGGCCTCATCGGCGTAGGCGTCGCCCGCGGTGATGTGGGTCACGGACAGGACGGCCTCACCGGGGACGAGGGCGAAACAGGTGACCGCGTTGACCCGGTCCAGCGGTTCGGCATCCGCCTGGTCCGGGTCGGTGTAGGTCAGCGTGAAGATTGCGGTGGCCGACGTCTCATCGTCGCCGCTCTCCTCGACCTGGGCGACATCGTCCACCCCCGCCTCGTCCTCGATCTCCGCCCGTCGCCCCTCGATGCAGTCGGCGGGCGTCCCCCAGGCGTCGGTGGAGAGGAAGTAGAGGCGGCTATCGCCACCGTCACCGTCATCGCGCAGGGCTAGGTCGACACTGGCCGACCGGGGGGTGAAGGGAGCCCAGACCTCACCGTCCCACTCCAAGGACCAGCCGTATTCCTCATTGAGGTAGCTCGTCTCCGTCGACTGGGCCCTCGTCAGCCCGGGCAGCGAGCCCAGCAGGCCGAGCACCATCAGGGCGACGAGCGCGGCGCGCGTCGTGGGGCGAGGGGTATGGAACGGCATCAGTCGTGGCCTTCCCGTGGGTCAAACGTCCGGGTGCCCCGCTCGACGACCGGGGCCGATGGCGGAAGTGAACCACACCCGGCGCCCCCTGTCGCCGCCGGAGCGGTTACGGGTTGGTGAACCCTGCGCCGGTGGCCACCGGACCGGACCCTGCGGCGCCGACCCTTGATCTGGTCCTTCGCCGGCGCCGAGCTGGCCGCGACGGGAGGGATAGGGGATAGAGACAGCATATGATGATGAGCGACACGGCTAGGAGCGTTGCTCGCCGCGCCATTCTCGGGTATGTCCGATTCGATTGTGGATGTTCGTCAGGCACGCAGCACAGTACGCAGCGCGCCTCACAGATCGATCAGGTCTTGTGCTGTGCCCCTATCGCGCACCCTGCTTGCGATCCTCGAATCAGCCCACTCCGCCATCGAATTGCGGTGCCGGCAGCGGCAGCCGCTCCTCGCCACTGTCGTCACTGACGAGGAGATCAACCGGGAGTCCCAGCGGTTCCGGATACGTTCGGGCTTCCAGGCAGGCCACCTGGTCCGCGACTATCGACCGAATCGTGGGCAGGGTATCCCTCCAGCCGGTCATCCAGACGGCGGACGACACACGATGCCTGCTCGAGGCGACAGGAGTCACGGGGAGCCGTTAGCGGCTCGGGGGCGTTAGGCGGGCAGGTCGAAGGTGTCGAGGAGGTCGTCGAGCAGCGGTCGCTCCGTCACTGCCGCATCCTCGGGGAAAAGGTGAATCACGGCGACCATCGACCTACCCTGGTCGAACGACTCGCACCTGACCGTGGCCAGGAACGGGCGGTCGACCACGCTCGGGTCGTTGCGATACGTCACCTCGGCCAGGCGCCCTTCCTCGCGGAGCGGCTCGACGATCTCGACGTCGATCTCCCCGTTTCCGCGTAGGGACTCCGCCATCTCCTCGACACAGCGCCTGACTCCGATATCCGACGCTCGGCCACGGATATAGACATCGCTGCTCCCGTTCGTCAGCGCCAGTCCGTCCTCCGATGGAGCGGTATGGGCACCGAGCACGTCCCAGAAAGCCGGGTCCCAGTCGAGGGAGAACCCATACGTCGGGCTCACGTAGGTAGTCCCGACCACGCCAGGGTCGAGAGCGGGCGTGGCGGCCGACTCACCGGCCCCCGGAGCGGGTGGATCCGTTCGTCTGGGCACGATGTGCCGGTCAATCACTGATTCCACCGGGAACGTGAGCGGCTCCAGACAGGCCCCGGCCTCTAGGCAAGCGAGCTGTGCAGCCATGATCATGCCGGCGGCGGCGGGAGAATCCACCACCCCGCGAAGGGGAATGATCCGCGGCGACTCGCTCGGGAAGACGAAAACGACAACGACATAGGCGTCGACGCGGGCAACGATGACGTACTCCGTCACGGGCCCCACCACGTCCGACGCGATCGGGTCTGCTCGCAACATCGTCACGGACTCGTCGCCAAAGCGCTCCGCATCGCTCAAGACTTCGTATTGCGGTCCGTTTGCCCGCCCGGCCGACTGGTGTTCGACGATGGCATCCAAGTACGCATCGGCATGCTGGGCATCAGCCAACCGCACCAGCTCGATTCCCACCTGCGCAAACGACACGGGGCTCCATGTATCCGTCTCAGACACGTCAGAAATGGATTGGAGCGCATCGCTGATCGCGAATCGGTCGTACTGCTCGTACGGCCCCTCCTCCGGATTGCCACCCTCACTGGGACGGATCAGGGTTTCGCCCGCTAATCGCCGGTAGCCTTCAAAGGAAAAGCTGTTCTCAAACGTATCGGCCGGCACCGGGTCAATCCGTAGCACGAGCGTTCCCAGTAGATCCCGAGCACCTTCCACCGCATCGATCCGGCTCAGCAGCCGTGTCGCCAGTCTCTCCACCAACTCCACGCGCGCCATCACGGTGACACTGTCATCTGGAGCGCCCCTCAGGATCGCCACCGAAGCCACCCATGCCCCGGACCGGAACGTCGTATCGACGGCGACGTGGCGGGGGGCGGCCACGGTGCCACGAACGACCCGCACCGTCTCGGATTCATCGCCGATCGTCGAGTCGGGGACGGTGTCGAACCGGTCGCCGGGTTCGTAGTCGTTCAGCAAGATGCCCGCGACTCCCGCACGCTCGTCAAATACTCGCCGTGCGTCGGATGGCCCTGCCATCCGGATCAGCACGATACCGACCTCACTGCCGTTATC
This sequence comes from uncultured Thermomicrobiales bacterium, assembly GCA_902806395.1. Next base: position 6,032 of record CADCWH010000227.1, read on the forward strand.
GGCCTGGAGGAGGGCGACGTGTTGCTGGACCCACCCGACACTGTTCAGAAAGTCGGCGAGATCCCGGTCACGGCCCTGCCGATGCGCCTCTTGGACAAACACGTTAGGTGTCCCGAACTCGATCTCGAAGTACGGTGACGCTCCCCCCAGACCCGCCTGCTCCAGATCTCCCGGTGTGAGCATCATCGCCGCAAGGTCGAACCGTTCCGGGGTGTCGTCAGTCGTCGCGGCCCGGGCGACGGTGAACGCACCATATGGGAGGACCAACACGACAACCGTCAGGAGCGTCATCAGGCGACGAACGCATTGGATCATGAGGTTCTCCAATCGTTATGAGGGCAGGGAAAGAACCGGTAGGTCAGGCACCACATGAACGGATTGGGACCCGCACGGTCACCGCAATTAATCCCTTGTGCTCGGGCTCCACATTCGCGATTCTCTCGGCCGAGATGCCCGTCGTCAATACCCAATCCGGGCTCAGCGACGCGGCGAGCAATGCGCGTGACTGGCGACTCCCGACTCCGTCGTCAGTCCGCCGTCCGGCCGCCGTCGATGTAGAGGGTCTGGCCGGTGACGAAGCGGGCAGCGTCGGAGCAGAGGTAGACCGCCGCCCCGACCAGGTCCTCGGGGGTCCCCAGGCGGCCCATCGGGACGTGGGCCTCCAGGGCCGCCCGCACCACCGGGTCGGCCAGGTGGTCGGCCGTCAGCGGCGTCTCGGTGTAGCCCGGCCCGATCGCGTTCACCGTCACCCCGTGCGGCGCCCACTCCGAGGCCAGCACCTTCACCAGCAAGGCCCCGCCTCCTTTCGAAGCCGCGTAGGGGGCGTGGTTCGGGTGACCCAGTAGGCTGGAGACGGAGCCGAGGAACAGCACCCGGCCGTACCCTCGCTCGACCATCCCCGCCCCGACGGCCTGGGCGACGTAGAACGCCCCGGAGAGATTTACCTCGATGATCCGCTGCCACTCGGCGGCCGTATAGTCCAGGGCCGGCTTGCGATCGTTGATCCCGGCCGCATTGACCAGGATGTCGATCCTCCCCGTCACCTGCTCCACCGCCGCGATGGCTTGGACGATCTGCTCGGGCCGGGTCACATCGAGTCGCACGGCCAGGACCGGGCTGTTTCGGGGCCGGGTGGCGAGTCGGGCAGACGCCTTGGCGGCGTCCAGATCCACGTCGGCGACCGCCAGGCGGGCGCCGAAGTCGGCCAGTCCGGTGGCGATCGCCGTCCCCAGGGCCCCACCCCCGCCGACGACCAGGGCGACCCTCCCCCGCATGTCGAACACCGACGCGAACTGTCCCGGCCGGTAGCGTGGTGCCTCCCGCTCGGGGGGTGGCGATCCCACCGGCGTCTCGCCTTCCTTGATCAGCCGCAGGTGACCGCGTCGCTCTTCGTCGTCGGTCACCGCCCGGACTCCAGTCCGGTCGCTGCCGGGACGCGGTCCTGCCCGGAGGCGTGCGGGGCCAGGTCACGGCGGGGGGTCAGAGCGTTCACGGTCTCGACCGTCTCCTCACCCACGACCGTGGCACCGTGGGCGACCCCACCGGGGATTACCGCGACCTCTCCCGGGCCCATCTCGACCCGGTCCAACCCGCCGTCCCGGCCCGCGATCTCGAAGGCGATCCGTCCCCGCAGGACGACCGTGACTTGCTCTTGGGGGTGGGCGTGGCTGGCGAAGGTGGACCCGGGTGAATAGACATAGCGGATCATGGTATGCCGTCCCCCGTGGATCACCTGCCGCCGGACGCCAGGGCCGGCGTCTTCGGCCGGCACGTCGGACCAGGTGATCACCACCGGGGCTGGACCATCCTCACTAGGCGTCTCCACGACCGTCCCCGTCTCCTCGGACACATCACTTGGCACATGCGCCGGGGTCCCACCGATTGGTATTCCCGGTCGCCCCGGACCCGCCTGTCCGGTCAAAAGATGACCCAGCCCGCGAGCAGCGCGAAGGCCAAAATCGCCAGCACCGGACTGGCCGCCCCTAGCCCCCAGATCACGAAGAGGACCGCCGCAACCAACAGGATCGCCCCCAGCGACAGTAAGTAGACCCGCTGGACGGGGTTGAGCAGGGCATCGTGGGGGCGAAAATCCAGCGGGTGGCCGGGGGTGCGCAGGTCGGAGCCGGCCAGCACCTGGCGGGCCTGTCGGATCCGGGCCGCTCGTTCGTCCTCCGTCGGTTGGCTGCTCACGCGGCACCTCCACGGCTGGGATGGGGCGGGCTGGGCATCGGCGCGGCGCCGGCCGCGACCGGCGGGAATGTCAGACGACACGACTCAGCCAACCTATGATAGCGGATTCCGGTCCCCACCCTGGGTCGCCCATTGCCTGGGAGAGGCCCCCTAGTGGACACGGGACCCCACCGGCCGGGGGCACGCCGAGTCGCCCACCCCGTCATCCCACAATCCCGAGGCGGGTCATGACCGGCCCCGGGATCAGGGGAGCAACCCCATGCCCGCCCTGCGACGGGAGCGGGCACCGTCTCCCGGACGCCACGCCTGGTCCATCTGCCCCGACATCACCGGGGACCGACGCATCCGTTTCCCGACAGTCGGGACCGTCACTCGACGGGGACCACCATCCGGGACGCCGCTATCGTCGCTCGGCTCAGGGAGCGTCCTCGCCACGTATTCCGGCCGGACCATCGTCGAGCCCGGCGACCGCCCGCCACAAGTAGACGACGACCACCTTGACACCCCCGGCAATCACCAGCATCAACCCGCCGAGGATCACCACCGGTTCACCGGCGACGATCCCCGCCAGCGTGGCCACGATGCCGGCGACGACGAGCAGGTAGGAGACCATCCGGAGTCGTCGCATGGGGTCCCTCAGGGGCGGAGGTGGGGGTCGGGGGGTAGGAGTTAGATGCGGGGATCGATCAGGTCGCGACGAGGGGCAGCGGGGGCTGGCGGGGCGTCCAAGATGTCGAGGTCATCTCCTGGGACCCATGACTGGATCTCGTCGGGGCCATTCGGGACGCGACCCAGAGGATCCGTGTCCCGCCCCGGGTGGACCGACCCGTCGGGCACCGATGTGTCTTCCTCTCATCACGTCCCGGGGAACCCGGGCCAGGTATTGGGAGTATTGGTGAGGGGCCAGGCCACGCCTAGCCGAGGTGCTTGCTGGGTCAGCCAGGGACGAACCGGGGCGTGCCCCCAGCGGCGTCTTCCTCGGTGTAGACAGGCTCCGGCTCGGCCCCCACCGCCTCGGCGACCTTGGCGGCCAACTCGTTGACCGGGTCGGCGAAGAATCCCATCGTGGTCGCCGTCACCGTGCCGTCCGGGTCGATCAGGTATACCGTCGGCGTCGCGGTGATGTCGAAGGCCCGCGAGACGGGATAACCCTCCGGGTCGAGCAGCATCGGAAACGTCACCCCCGCGCGGCGGGCGAACGATCGGGTGATGTTCTCGGAATCCTGCGACAGCCCGAGGGCTTGGAGCCCGCGGGGGCCATATCGTTCGTGCAGCCGCTGCAGGAAGGGGAACATCGTCTTGCTGGCAGCACACGAACTCTTGTATATGCCCAGCAGCACCGGGCCCTCGGCAAGTGCCCCGGCCAGGGTCTGCTCGCCCCCTCCGGCCGCGGTCAGGGCCATATCGATCACCGGCACGGTGCCGCCCACGTCCAGGGCCGCCATCGGTCTCGCTCCTCTCCGAACGTCCACACGGCTCAGGATCGGTCCGCCGCGCGACGGCGGACCGATCCCGAGCCACCTCGTGCCGCGAAGCGTAGATGATCGTCCCCCGTTTGCGTAGGGTATCGTGCCCGACGACGACACCGCTTCGGACCGAACGACCCCACGGACCTGGGGGACGAGGGTCGCACGCGACATGCCGGGCGGTCATGGGGGACGGCCGCCGCTCCTCGCCCGGATCCCCTCGCCAGCGGCATCTCGTCGAGCAGGCGGGGGAGACGGCATGGACGACATGACCGCGCGGTCAGAGACGGTCGGCGCCGACCGGTTCGAGCGAGCGATTGCCGCTTGGGGACGCGACGCCCGATTGGGCGACTCACTCGGCGGCGGGTCCCGCAACGACGTCTGCGAGGTCTGGGTCGGCTCCGTCCGCCACGTCGCCCGCTGGAGCCCCCGGTCCGCCCCGGCCCTCGCCTGGGAAACCGACCTCCTCCTCGATCTGGCCCGCGCCGGGCTCCACGTCCCCCGCCCGGTCTCGACCCCGGACGGTCGGACCCAGGTTGATGGCGTCACCGTCGTCACCTGGCTCGACGGTGATCCTCCCGAATCGCGCGCCGACTGGCGCGCCGTCGGCACGACCCTGGCCCACCTCCATACCCTGACCCGGGAACGCGGCCAGCGCCCTGGCTTCGTCGCCGTCACCGACCTCCGGACCACCACGCTAGGCGGCGACATCGACCTCGACGGGATGCCCGCGGACGCCGTGGCGACCTGCCGCGCGGCCTGGGCCGCGTTGCCGCCCGACCCGCCCGCCGTCGTCCACGGTGACCCCGGTGCGGCCAACGTCCGCCTCTGGCGGGGCCAGGTTGGACTGATCGACTGGGACGAGGCCCGGGTCGACCTCCCGCTCTTCGACCTCGTGTCCTTGCCGCTGCCCCGGGTCGACATCGCTCGCCTCACCGGACAGCCACTGTCGGGCCCCGGTCTCGCCGCCGCCCGCCGGGCCGCCCTGGCTTGGGAAGTCGCCAACGGCTGGACCGTCGAGCCCGCCTACGCGCGCCGCTGCCTAGACCGCCTTTTGACTGACGAGACCATGTCACCCGCGGCTCCCAGATCACCATCGGCCCCGGCATTACGTCCCTCCGGCGACCCTCAGCCGGAGGACGGGTGAATCCCGTGCCGGGAGCCACCGTGGGGAGAGGGGAGGACCGACGAGCCGCCAACGTTTCCCCGGCGACGTGCCGGGGCCGGTCGGGTGCCTGCCGAGTCCGTGGCCCGGCCGTCGCACCCGCGCCCGACCGTAGCGAATCGACTCATCCGAGACCGGTCGACTCCCGGGCCGCCACATCGAGGATCGCCGCCTGGAGAATCGCCACGTCGGCTGGACCCGTCGCCCAGTTGTCGAACGCGGCCCGGATCGCCGCCTTGCCTTCCCAGACGGTCCCGCTGACGAACGCCCGGCCGTCGGCTTGGAGCCCGGCCACGACCCTCCTGTTCACCTCGTCGGTTTCCGTGTCGTCCATCCCAGCCGGGGCCACCCGGAAGCAGACGATGATCGTCGGCGCCGGGGCCAGCAATTCCAGGCCGGGCGTCGCCCCCACCCAGGCCGCGAACGCCGCCGCGTTGTCCAGGCAGCGCTCGACCATCGCCCTGTACCCCGCCCGCCCCGCCGACCGCAGGGCGCACCAGACCGGTAGAGCGCGCATCCGGCGCGACATTTCCGGCCCCAAGGCACTCGGCGCCGGGCCGTCACCGGCGGCCGGGGCCAGGTAGGAAGCTCCGGCGGCGAAGGCGGTCCGGGCGGTCGCGCCGTCCCGCAGCAGGGCCACCCCGCAGTCGTAGGGGACGTTCAGCCACTTGTGGCCATCGGTCGCCACCGAGTCGGCCCGTTCGACCCCGATCACCAGCTCTGCCGTCCGGGGCGACAGGGCGGCGAACAGGCCGAAGGCCGCATCGACATGCAGCCAGGCTCCCGGCGCGTGAGTGTCCCGGGCATCGGCGATCGCCGCCAGGTCGTCCGAAGCGCCGGTGTTGACCTCTCCCAGCCCGGCGACCACGATCGCCGGGCCGTCGAGACCTGCCAGAGCCTCTCGCACGCCGGCCGGGTCCAGCGCCCCGCCGACGGCCGGGATCTCGATCGTCGCCGTGCGGCCCAGACCCAGTGTCGCCAGCGCCTTGCGGATGCTCGCGTGGGTCAGCGAGCTGACGACGACCGGGATGCGCGGGTTCCCCGACAGCCCGTCGGCGGCCGGGTCGAAGCCCATCCGCTCCCCGACCCATTGCCGCGCCGCCGCCAAGCCGACCAGGTTGGCCATCGTCGCCCCGGTCGTCAGAGTGCCGTCCCACCCCGGCGGCAGGCCGAACAGGTCGAGCAACCACCGGATCACCACCGTCTCGGTCTGCGCCCCGGCCGGGCTGGAGACCCAGGCGACCAGGTTCTGGTCCAGGGCCGAGGCCAGCCAGTCCCCCGCCAGCGCGGCCGGCAGGCTACCGCCATTCACGAAACCGAAGAAGCGCGGCCCCGGTGAGGCGACGATTCCCGGCCCCGCCCGCTCGAACCACTCCCGCACCGCCGCCGCCGCGTCCGTCCCCGTCTCCGGCAACGGCTGGTCCAGGGCCGCCGCCATCTCGGTCACGGTCGCTGCCCGGCTCACCGGCCGGTCTCGCAGGCCATCCAGATACGTCCCGGCGATCTCCCGCGCCGCGTCCAGCGCCGGGCCAAGCGCCGCGAACGGGTCGGCCCCCGCCATCGCGTCGGACGACGACCGGACCTCGGCCACGGGTGTACCCACCATGTCGGCGCGGGGGAGGGGAGGGGACATCAAGCCTTCCTCTCGGTAATCTACGGGGATGGACGCGTGCGATGGGACATCAGCCAACTCCCGTCATCATCGCACGGTCGGGGCGACCATCGGACCAGCTCACGGACGGGGCAGGCGACGACGCAACCCCGATGCGGCCGGCTACTCATCGAGAGCGGCACGTTGCACGGGCGCTAGCTCGCAGACCCAGCGACCCTCGGACTGATCGGTAGCCCGGTCTCCCGAACGGTCCCTCGCCAGCAGCATGGTCAGACGCTCGGATCGCTCGAGACGTCGCGTCTCGAGGGGCGCACTGCTCGCTGCGTCCCCGCATCTCTCTGCTTATCCATCCGGGACATCGTCTACGGGTTTGACGGACCTGACGCGGCGCTTCGTTCCGTCGGGCGGATCGGCGCCGGGCACCAATGCGTTCGCCCTGACGCTGGAGACAAGCAAGATCACGGGCGATCACGGGCGATCACGGGCGATGCCCTCTCCGACCCGATGGAAGTCGGAGAGGGCATCGACGGCGCCGCGTGTCTAGATCGTGGCGGCACGGGCTGTCTCGGCGGCCTGGATCAGTGCCCAGACCAGCCGGTTTTGGCCACGGGTTAGGGATGCGCGCAGTACGCCGCGCTTGGCGGGGGAGGCGTTGGATTGGGACGCCTGCATCGCCGGGGCGAGGTCGGGCAGGGGCGGCACGGAGAGGGCTGGGTCGTGGTGGAACGCTTCCGCCCGGCTGTAGTTGACCGGAATCAGGATCCGGCCGAGGCGGAGTTGCGCATCGTTGCACGTCACGGCCTGCGGCGTGCCGGCCTCCAGGTCCGCGGGGATGGAGGCGTAGAACGCATCGAGCGCCTGGTCAAGGTCGTCCAGCGCGCTGTACGTCATGCCGAAGTCGAAAACGCCCTCCGCCGCGGCCTGGTACGTGTCCAGCGTCGCGCGGAACTCGGCTGTCGTTGCCCGGAAGTTGAACGGCGCGACCGGCGCGTTGACGACGCGCAGGACCGACGCGGCGTACATCTTGATGTCCCGGACGAGGATATCCCGATCGAGGATATGGATGAGATCGTCCTCGGTGTGCCATTCGATGTTGGCGCCACACCCCCCGACGGGATAGTAGTTCCGCTCAGCCCTGGCCTCCTCGGACATCGTCGACGAGAGCATGTAGAAGCCGGTGAGACCGATCCCATTGAACGAGTAGTCGCCGGCGCGGGGCGGGCGCGACGGCTGCGGCACGATGCCAGTGACGTCGGAGATGGTTGCCGTGACGAAGTCGTTGGCTTCGGTGAGCGCCGAGAGGTCGTTGTACGTCTCGGCCCACCGGCAGCCGGGCGAGTCGCAGTTGACCTGGGCGAGGCAATTCTGGGCGAGGTCGATCGCGAACTCGTCGGCGAACCAGGTCGAGCCGGCGTAGCGGCCATGAGAGTGGCCGGACCACCAGGCCGCTTTGAGGGAGCGCTTCAGGGCTCCACGGTTCGCGTTGAAGACGCGCGCGATCTCGGCGATGGTGGCGTCGCCGGTGATGTTGTCGCCGGCGCCATGGTGCCATCCGTCGACGTGGCCGTGGAGCAGGACGTATTTTTCGGGCTCGACGGTGCCCTTCACATCTGCGACCAGCACCGGGATCGTTCGCCACTTGGTTTCGAGGGTGGTCGAGAACGCGATCGATCCCCCGGCTTTCGCGTGCTCGATCAACGCCAGGCCGGACGGGTTGTTGACCGCGATCGCTGGGATGGTGGGCTGGTCCCCCTGGTTGTCGAGGTCCGGCGTCCCCCAGATGGAGGTGCAGATGCCTTCGTGGATGTTTTCACCGGGGTTGACGAAGACGCCGGCCAGCGCCCCGCCCTTCATGAGGTCTGCGACCTTGCCCGGGGCCGCCATGCCCTCCGTGATGATGATCTTGCCGGCGATCGACCGCTCCTTAAAATTGACGCCCGCGCTGAAGATGTCGCC
>CADCWH010000228.1 GCA_902806395.1 uncultured Thermomicrobiales bacterium
CGGCAAGACGGTGCCGAGTGCGGTGCCGCTCGGCACCAGCGGGGCGAAGAGCCCATCTGACAGCCCCGCCTCGGCCAGCAGGGCTTCGTCCCAGCGGCGATCGCGCAGGTGAAAGGCATGGGTGCGAGAGGCCAACGAGTGGTCCGTGGCCTGCACCCCGCAGAGGCGATAGGCGACCCAGTCGGCAACCATGAGCCAGCGGACGGTGCGGGCGAAGGCATCGGGCCGCTCGTCGCGCAGCCAGAGCAGCTTGCACACGCTCCAGATCGGCTGCAGCGACAGGCCGCTGGAATTGAACAGGGCGTCCCGGCCGATCCTGGCCTCCAGTCGCTCGGCCTGTGGAGCGGACCGGGTGTCGTACCAGGCGATCACCTCGGCGGTGGGTTCTCCCCGGGCATCCAGGGGCACCCCGGCCTCACCGACGCTGGCGACGGCGATCCCGGTGATCTCTGCCCGGCGCGCGGCGGGCACCCCGGCGACCGCATCGCGGATCGCCGCGAGAGCCTGGTCCCACAGTTCGTCCGCCAGGTGGTGGGCGCGGCCGGTCCGGGGGTGGTGGGTCTTGGTGAGCGCGACGGCGACCGAGACCGCCCGCCCGTCCGGCTCGTAGACGGCGGCCTTGACATTGGTCGTCCCGACGTCGAGTCCCAGGAGCAGCGTCACGGGTGCATCTGCGGCCGTGGTGGGGAGGGGGATGCTCCCCGCCGGGCGGACGGCCGAGAACGGAGCATCATCCTTTGACGGCCCCGAGCGACAGGCCCCGGACGATGTAGCGCTGGGAGAGCATCGCCGCCAGCAGGGGCACCGAGGCGGTGAGCAGCATCCGGGTGCCGATGGCCTGGAAATCCACCCCCCGGGTCTGGTCGCCGCCGGCCAGGTAGACCGGCATCGGCCGGGCGTCGGTCTGGGAGAGGGAGAACCCGAACAGGAACTCGTTCCAACTGAATGCCAGGCAAAGGATCCAGCTCACCACGATCCCGGGCAGGACCAGCGGCACGGCGATCCGGGCGAAGATGGCGAACCGGCTCGCCCCATCGACTTGGGCGGCTTCCTCCAGCTCGATCGGCACCTCACGGAACATCTGGGTCAGGATGATCACGGGGAACGGCAGGTTGAACGTGGCGTTGACGATCATCAGCGCCCAGAGGGTGTCATAGAGTCCCGTCTTTTGCGCCAAGAGCAGGAACGGGGTGACGAAGATGACGGGCGGCAGGACGCGCTGGGAGAGGAACCAGGTGGTCAAGCTGCCGTTGCGCGGCCGGTAGAATCGGAACCGGGCGATGCCATAGGCCGCCAGCGTGCCGAGACCGACGGCGATCGAGGCGGCCCCGACCGAGACGATGGTGCTGTTGACCATCGATTGCCGGATCTCGCGGATGCCCCACAGGTCGCGCCACGGTTTGAGGGTCGGCTCGAAGGTGATGAACGGGAGCCACTTGTTGCCGTAGTTATCGGCGGGGTCCTTGATCGAGCTGATCACCGCCCAGTAGAACGGGAACAATGTCCAGATCATCAGGGCCACGAGGGCTAGGACGATGAGCACTCGGCTGACGATCCGCCCCGTGTCACGCCGGCGTGGCGGCACGGTGATGGTCGAGAGGTCGGTGGCCCGGCGCGGGGCCGAAACGGCGTCGAAGGTCGTGCTCACGCGATCCCCCCCTCATCCTCGTAGACGTGGCGGATCCGGCTCCAGAGCAGCGAGACGAGGACCATCACGATCACCAGCAGGAGGAACGCCTGGGCGGCGGCCTGCCCGAAGTTGAAGAACTGCCGGGCGGTCCGGTAGTTGAAGAGGCTGTAGTACTCCGTCGCCCGGCCGGGCCCTCCGAGGGTCAGGCCATAGGCGACATCGAAGACCTTGAAGGCATCGATCGAGCGCAGCAGCAGGATCAGCCAGAGGATCGGGGCCATCAACGGTAGGGTGACGAACCGCAGGATCTGCCACGACGTGGCGCCATCTACCTCCGACGCCTCGATCACGTCGCGGGGGAGACCCTGCAATCCGGCCAGGGCGATGATGAAGACGAACGGGGTCCATTGCCAGACATCAACGATGATCGTCGCCAGCCGGGCCCACTCAGGGTCGGAAATCCACGGCGGCTGACCGATGCCGAGGCTGCCGAGTCCAGAATTGAGCGGTCCCCCCTCCTCGTAGAAGATGCCCCGGGCGAGGTAGCCGAGAGCGATCGGGGTGGCGAAGATGGGCAGCGTCATCACCGCCCGCAGGACTCCCCGGCCCCGGATCTCGCGGTCCATCAGGAGGGCAATCAGCAAGCCGAGGACCATCTCGGCGGCAACGGCACCCGCGACGAAGAGGAAGGTGATCGTCAATTGCTCGTTCAGCGGCGGGCGCAGGATCGAGGTTCCCAAGGAGACGATCGCCGCCGGCACCGCTACCAATGGCGCCCAGCCCAGGGCGTCCCGCAGGTCGTCCCGGCCCAGCTCGCGTTCCGACAGCCACCGGAGCAGCAGTCTGATGCCCACGCCGAGGATTCCGACGACCAGGGCGGCGCCGAGGGCCGAGAGCAGGGGGGCACCCAGGCCGCCACTGATGAACAGCGTCCGGAAGTTCTCCCAGCCAACGAAGCGGTTCACGGTGCCGTAGCGGAAGGCATACCGGCTGGTGCTGAAGGCATAGATCAGGGGAAAGACCGTCAGGGCGAAGACCCAGATGATGGCCGGCAGCAAGAACAGCCACTTCTCCCACCGGAGGCCGAGGACGGGACGGGTCCGGTCCCAGGCCAGCAGGGCCACCCACGGAACCACCGCGGTGACGACGAAGCAGGCCATCGCCCCGCCTAACCCGGCCCCGAGCCCGGTCGCCTCCGCCGCGCCCTGGGAAGGGTCGGACCAGACGACGGCTGGCAGCGCGGCGGCGATCAGGGCCCCGGCCGAGATCGCGATCGCCTGGACGAACCGTTCCCGGCGCGGGAAGGCGATCACCGAGACCAGGGCGATCGCGCCCCCGAACCAGCTCAGGGCGACCAACCACCCATTCCCAGCCATGGTCAGGGTGTCCCCGACCGCGTGGACATCGAGCGACGAGCCGTCCGCCAGGGTGACCGCCGGCCCAGCTTGGGCCAGGATCGCGCCCGTCACCAGCAGCGCCACGACGAGGGCCCGCCAGGCCAACGCCCGGGCGGACATCCGGTCGGCGGCGCGACGGGCCGATTCGGCCCTGGCCCCCTCGCGGCCGCGGACCGGCGATGCGCTGGCGGTTTCCAGGTGAGCCATCCCGTCTCCTGTGTGCCGGTGATCGGTTCCCACGCCTGGCCCCGGCCACTGGTCACCTATGTCCAGGGCCGGGGCCAGGCTGCTAGTACGGTCGGCCCGGGTGGGGGACCACGGCCAGCCCGTGGTCCCCGGGTACCCTCGCGAGTTCTTGGTCTGGCCGGTCGGACCCTAGAGGCCGACTGACCGCTTGTAGATCTCCAGTTGCTGGTCGCGGCCCAGGTTGTCGGTGATCCGCTGGAACTCGTCGGCCATGGTCTGGAGGACTTGCTCCGGAGTCCCGGCCTGCGTCACCGCCTCGGAGAGCTGGATATCCATCGCGGTCCAGTACTCGAAGGTGCCAGGGATGCGCAGGAATGGCAACTGGTTGGGGTTCTGGTAGTTATCGTAGTAGGCCTTGGTGTAGTCCTCGGCGTCTGCCGGGTCCCAACCCAGGGCGACGTAGTCCTCGACGGCGCCGGTGCCGGTCGGGGGCAGGATCTGGTAGGTCTTGCCCGGATCGACGCCGTCGGTGCCCCGTGCCGCGTAGTAGCGCTGCTTGGCCTCGGTGGCGTTGAGGGCCAGGAAGTAGTAGGCCAAGTCGGGGTTCTGCGACGCCTTCATGATCACGCCGGACCAGGAGCCGCCCGTCGTGTTACCGACGAGGTTCGGCTCGGTGACGGCGTACTCCTCGCCCGTCTGGGGGTTGACGTAGGCCATGGTCCCCGGCAATTGGGCCGTGCCGATGATGCCCTTGACGTAGGAGTCCCGCTCGACCGCCAGGGCGGCGACGTCGCCCCAGCTGTAGGTGAACATCGCTTTGCCGTCGAGGAAATACTGCCAGGCCTCACCGAGCGCCCAGCCAGCCATCGCCTGCGGGCCGTACTGGACCAGTTCCAGATACAACTCCATCGCTCGGCGGTGCCCCTCGCTCTGGATCAGAGGGTCCATCGTCTCGGGGTCGAACCAGAAGAGCTTCGGATTCTCCGGCCCGATCACGTAGGGAGCCGCCAGGGACATGAAGTGGAACATGCCCTGGCCGCCGACCTTGATGTGCATCGAGATGCCGTGGTCCGGTTCGCCGTCGCCGTTGAGGTCCTTGCCGGTGAAGTACTTGGCGATGTCGCGCAGTTGATCCCAGGTCTGGGGCACGTCGAGCGCGTAGCCGTACTCGGTCTCGAAGGCGGTCTGGTGGGTCGGGTCCTCGAGCAGGTCGCGCCGGTAGTAGAGGGTTTGGCCGTCGCAGTCGAAGGGGACGACGTACTTCTGGCCATCGTACAACCGCAGCGCCTGCATGCCCGGTAGCTCATCCTCGAAGGTGAAGGCGGGGAACTTGCCGGTGGTGTCGGCGTAGAACTCGTCATAGGGAAGGATGAAGTCACCGGCGACCAATTCGCCTAGCCACCAGGCCCCGATCATCGCCGCGTCGAACTGGTTGCCGCCCGTCGCCGCGTCACTCAGGAGACGGGGGAAGGCGTCACCGACCGGATCGGCGACGATCGTCAGGGTGGCGCCGGTCGCCGCCTCGAACTCGCCCCGGACCTCATCCCAAGGAATTCGCACCGAGTCGTCGATGCACTGCACGGTCAATTCTTTGCCGGCCCAGAGGCACGTATCTCCGGAACAGGGCTGGGCGACGATCGGGGCGGTGGTCGCTCCCCCGCCCCCGGCGGGCGAGGCTTCCGGCGTGGCCCCCTGAGCCCCGGCAGGGACGGCCTTCAGGAACAGGCCGATGGCGGTGGCCGAGACGCCGAGAGCGGTCGCGCCCCGGACGAAATCGCGACGGGTAATGGCCCCCCGGGCCAGGTCGGCAAAGAGGTGATGGACTCGCTGGTCGACCATCCTGCGTTCTCCTCCTCGAAGTTGCCGGCGACGTCACCGGCGCGGGTGGTGGCGGTCGTGCCTACGACCGCCGGCTGACCCCATTGGGCCACGGAGCGTTGCTCCCGAAAGGGGGGAGACGGGGAGCCACCTCGCTCGCCGTCTGGTGAGGAAATCTGGCGTGAGACGTGAGATGTGAGGGGTCGGGCCACGTCCTGACGTCAGGCGGTGGATGGGATGAGGGAGCCGTGGATGACCTCGCGGATCTGGCGCGAGATGGCGATCGGGTCGTCCGCCTGCCAGACGTTGCGGCCGTAGACGACGCCCCGGGCGCCGGCCGACATCGCGTCGCGGGTGGCGGTGATCAGGCCGTCGGGGTCCTCGGTCTTTGGCCCGCCGAGGACCAGGACCGGGACGGGGCAGCCATCGACGATCGTGGCCATCCCTTCCCGGCTGCCGGGGTATTCCGTCTTGACCGCGTCGGCCCCCAATTCCGCCGCGATCCGGCAGCCGAAGGCGAGCAGTTCGGCGTCCTTGCCCATCCCGGCCGCCTTTGCCCGCCGGCCCCAGGCGACGGCCTCGATGATCAGCGGCAGGCCCAGCTTGTGGGCCTCCTCCGCGGCGGTGGAGATCGCCTTGATGTTGTCGGCGAACATCTGGCCCGGCTCGGGCCCCAAGATCAGGAACATGATGAAGGCGTTGGCCCCCAGGCTGGCGGCGTGGGCCGGGGTGCAGAGGACGCGGTAGTGTTCGCCCAGGTCATCGACGAAGGGGTGGTTGACGATGAAGTCGGCTCGGACGATCGGGGCTGGGGCGGCTCGGTAGGCGAAGAGGTCGGCCCCCCGGGCTAGCATCCCCGGTGAGATCAGCACCGCGTCCGGCTCGCAGCGGATCACCCGCTCGATCGCCCCCATGGCATCCTCGGCACCGGTCGGGACCCCGAGGGTGATTCCGTGGTCGATCGCGGCGATGAAGGAACGGCCGCTCGCGCGGTCGAAGAGCCGGCCGAGGCGGAGACTGGCACCACTCACAATGGGGTCCTTTCAGGTCGTCGGGATCGGTCACGCTCGTCCGGCGCCCCGTGGAGGGACCAGCGACGGGGCCACTGTCGATCGGTCGTCTTCGATGGGGCGGCGTGGGCCGGATCATACGGACGCGATCCCTGGCCGTCAAGCCGATCCGGTCCCGCCCAGGGCCCCGCCCAATTGCGGTCCCATCTGACCCGTGGGGATCGAGCCCGGTCGTGCCTCGCGACACACCGGGCTAACCCTCCCCCAACCTCCGTCGTCTCGACATCCTGGCCAAACCGACACGCGTTCCTCACCCCTCCTCTCACCTGCGCCGGGATGGCGGCATCGTGCCCCGGACCACTGGCTCGTCGCGAGGCTTCGGGTTCGCTAGGCCGCGGATCGCGACCGAGATGTGACCGTGGGGCCGTTGACATCTCCCCGGCTCGCCGCCTAGACTCGCCCATAGAACACATGTTCGTATATCGGGGGCCCTGGGGGACACGACGCGGTGGTGACCGGAGCCTTGGGTAGCGGGGGAGAGAAGGCGAGGGCATGGGGACTCCACTCGATGAGGCAGGCGGGCGGCGAGCGCCTGACGACGGGACCGGGCCGACCCCCCGACGGCCACGATTCCACGCTGACGCTCAACGGGAACACCTCGCCCCGGCCGGAGTACCGGTCGATGACCCGACCGACGACCCGATCCACGATCCGACCGACGACCGGTTGAGTGTCTCCGCTGACGTCCCGGTCTCGAGTGCCTGGGTCGAGGGATCGAGTGCTGGGACGGACACCGTGGCCGGCGGTCCGGCGCTCGATGACGGCCGAAGTGCCACGGATGTGGCGGCCGGGATCGGCAATGGTCGCGTGGTCGCCCCGATCGCCTGGCAGACCGTCTCGCCCGAACTCGATGCCAGGATGGTGACTCTGGCCCGGCTGGCGCAGGCGGGTGATCGGGAGGCGCGTGATCGTCTCTACTCCCTGTTCGCGCCCCGCATCGCCCGCTACGCCCGTCGCTTCGCGGGGGATGGCTGGCGTCTCGACCCGGCTTGGGACGGCGATGACCTGACTCAAGAGGGCTATCTGATCTTTATCGACCTGGTCGCCAGTTGGCCCGGCGGTCCGTCATTCGCCGCCTATGCCCTCGGCTACCTGCCGTGGCGGCTTCGCAACGCCGTTCGCCGTCTGAACGGGCCGCGTCCCCGCGCATTTCCCGCCCCGGCTGCCGCCCTGGCCGAGCTGGCCGACCATTCGGCCGGGACCGCCGAAGCGATCGTGCTGCTGGAGACCGTCGCCGCGGGCCTGCCGGCCCCGGACGGCGAGGTGTTGCTGTGGCGTGTCCGCGACGGCGAGCCCGTCGGCGTCATCGCCGCCCGCCTCGGTATCAGCCGCCGCACCGTCTCCCGCTCCTGGCAGCGCACGGTGACGACGCTTCGGGAGTCATTTAGACCAGTTGGGCGGGAGGCGGAGGGAGCGTGATGGAAGCTCCCCGATGTGCCGAACCATTCGGCTGGATCACTGCGGGACGTGACCGGTATCGTGTCACGTGGCGCCGGGACGACTGAGCGGACCGGCCACGGACTAGTGCTCACGCACATGTGAGGTGCGGCCAACCAACGTCAGACGGACGACACGACGAGGGCCGGGACATCGTCCCGGCCCTCGCCCCGTCAGATGTGGTCGGACGGACCTACGCCGGCGCGGCGATGCCGTCGCAGCGCAGGACCTGACCGTTCGGTTCGGCCGGCGGCGGGCCGAAGACCGTGGAGTTCGCGACGACGTACAGGTTGCCGGCGGCGTCGAAGGTGATGCCGTGGGCGAACGGCACGTCCTCGACGACGGTCTCGACCGTGCCGTCCGCGCCGATGCGCACCACGTTGCCCGGCCCCGGCTGCTCACCGGCAAAGGTGGCGAGCTGGCTCACGTAGAGCGCACCGTCGGGACCCAACGTCACGCCGATGCCCAC
>CADCWH010000229.1 GCA_902806395.1 uncultured Thermomicrobiales bacterium
GACGTGGCGGTTGCCGAGCCCATCGGTGAGGAACTCGCGGAGTCGAGGAAGAACCGGACGACTTCGTCGGCGCCGAATCCGGTCCCGGAGACCGTCACCGCACCGCCAACCGGGCTGGTACTCGGGGTGACGCTCGCGCCGAGCGCGGCCGAAGGTGGTGGCGTGGGAGTGGGAGTGGTGGTCGTCGTGCCGTTCACGAAGATGACCCACTTCGGGCTCAGCGGGCTGATCACCGAGCCAGAACGGGCCCGGACCTGCCAGGTCGTCTGGCCATTGGGTAGGCCGGCGGTCGTCCACGACGTAGCGGTGGTCCAGGGACTGAGGGTTTGTCCGTCGTTCAGGACGACCTGGTAATCAACGGCGCCGGGCACGGCGGCCCAAGTCAGTGTCGGGCGCGGGGAAGCGGTGTTGTAGCCAGTGCCGTTGGCGGGGGAGACGAGGACCGGTGCGGCCAGCGTGGTCGTTGAACCGCCGATCTCGACGTTGGTCGAATACACGGTCTTGTTGTCGTGCTGGTCGCGGCTGGACTCTCCCAAAAACGGGAACTGGTAACCGTCGATCGCCGCGTCATCGGCGAATGGGACCGGGATGCGACTCCAGTTGCCGCCATCGGTGGTCTGCCAGACAGTGATGTGGAGGTGGGGCCAGCCTCCGTTCGCGCCCTGCCCGGGCGGAGACACGACGCCGAGCCGCTGGCCACGCTGGATGCGCTGGCCGGCGGCGAGCCCGGGCGCGAGATTCGTGTGGAAGTAGGCGAAGGCGTAGCCATTGCCGAGGTCGATCGACATGCCGCCGGTCGAGAGGTCGATCCAGCGGATCGTGCCGTCGGCCGGGGCGAGGACGACTTGGTTGGCAGTGTTTCCGTCGGCGCGGACGAGATCGAAGGAGAACTTGTACTGGTAGTGCGCGCGGCATTCTTGGGTCTGGGTGGGCTGGTCACGAAGGGTCGCCGGATCGCAATTCCAGTGAGACTTCCCGTCGGTCGGGGTGGTGTTGTAGCCCTGGCCGATGACCCAGGCGGCACCGCTGGCCATCGGGAACTTGAGGCCGAGGGGAGCGGCCGATGCCGACCGGGGCCCTGCGGCGGGGACGAGGCCCGACATCGAGGTCAGGACCAGGAGCAACGCGCCGATGATCGAGATCAGCGCCGGGGGTGTCGAACCGCGACCCGCGAGCGCGTTCGTGCGTGGTCGGCGGTAAGGCGACGGCAGCGACGTTTGGAACCCGGACATGATGACCTCTCCCCCGGCGCGTCGATTCGGTCTGGGAGAGCGAGCGCGTCGAGGGAGACATCGCCAGTCCCGCCCAGCGACCGAGTTGCCGAGGTCGTGTTGGGGTGTGACCCGGACCAGCCCGCCGGGCACCCTCGGAAACCTCTACAGCTCGCGAGTCGTTGGGACGGACACCCGCGGAGCAGTATGCTTCTGCTCCTACGGTAGCGACCCGAACTGGCCCCTGCAATGGCCAGTTTGTCAATGGAAGGCCGTCGGGCTTAGCCCGTGCCGTCCATCGGCGATGCTCCCCGCTCTCCTCGACCGTGTGAACCGCGTCCAGCCAACGCGGGTGTCCTGCTCGGCGTCCGACTGGCCCGGATTGGGGCTATCGGTCCATTGCTCGGGAGTGCCCCGATCTTCCCGGCCGACGGGTCAATGGCGATCCGCCCACCGGGCGCGCCACGACCATCTCGACCCGGTATAGACTGCCAGTTGCCGCGACGCAAGGGCACACACCGGTCGCCTCCCAGGGTCGGGACGAAGGTACCGGAATATGTCACGTACACCGACAGTATACGGGGAGGGAGCCAACGTGGATACACCGTCAGTGATCGATCTGCGGGGTGACTGGGCGGCACCACCAACGGTCGCGATGCGTCGGGCGATGGCCGAAGCGGAAGTCGGCGACGACATCACCGGTGAGGACCCGACGGTGAATCGCCTGGAAGCCATGGCGGCCGAGCTCCTGGGCAAGGAGGCGGGTCTGTTCGTTCCGTCGGGGTCCATGGGCAACCTGGTCGCGATCCTGGCCCTGGCGCCATGGGGATCTGAGATCCTCGCCGGGGACCAATCTCACATCGCCGGAGCGGAACAGGGTGGGGCGGCAGTCGTCGGGGGCCGGAGCATCCGCACCTTGGCGAATGGCCGGATGGGAACGTTCGATCCCGACGCCATCCGGGCCGCGATCCGAGAGGACGATGTCCACTACCCGCGCACCGGACTGCTCTGTTTGGAAAATACCCAGAATCAGTGCGGCGGGGTGCCGCTCGACGCGGCGACCATGGCGTCCCAGACCGAGGTGGCCCGCGAACTCGGCATCCCGATCCACCTCGACGGGTCCCGGATCTGGAACGCCGCCGTCGCGCTGGGAGTGCCCGAGACGGAGCTGACTGATCACTGCACCACCGTGCAGGCTTGCCTCTCGAAGGGATTGGCGGCGCCGGTCGGGTCGATCCTGGTCGGACCGTCAGGGGTCATCGCCGCAGCGCGTCGCCATCGCAAGCTCCTCGGGGGAGGGATGCGCCAAGCCGGGGTACTGGCCGCGGCGGGAATCCTGGCCCTGACCGATATGCGGGCGGGTTTGGCCGACGACCACCGCCGGGCCCGGCGGATCGCGGAGGCCATCGCCACGATGCCCGGCATCTCGGTCGACCTGGAGACGGTCGCGACGAATCTGGTCTACGCCTCGGTCGGGCCCGAACTCGACGGTGCGCGGATCGCGGCGGCGATGGCCCGGGACGGCGTGCGGATCAGTGCCTGGCGCACCGGGATGCGTTTCGCACTCCATTATGGGATCGACGACGAGGGCGTCGAGCGGGCGGTCTCGGCACTCGAGGCGGCGGTCGGGCAGGGCGCCGGGGTGGCGGCCTGAGACCGGCACCCCATCGGTCCATAGGCGGGCCCTGGACATGAGGCGGATCATCTACATCCTCTCGATCGTCGGTGTCCTGGCGTGCTGCATGGCGACCAGCGCGATCTGGGTAGCCGTGCGCTCGGGAGGCGACCGCGGCGAAGTCGCCCGCACCCAGGGGGACGGTCAGCCCGAGACGACCCTCGTGGACCAAGTGACGAGGGCGGCCGAACTGGGGATCGAGTTCGGCCCATTGGCGGCGGGGAGCCACCCGGTCGACGTGGTACGGCGGGTGGGCCCAGCGGTGGTGACGGTCCTGAACGAGCGTGAGTCCGGCGGGGCGTTCGCCACGGGCGGAACGGGCACCGGGTTCATCGTCTCCGTGACCGGCGACATCGTCACCAACGAGCACGTCGTCGCCGGGGGGGACCGCTTCAGTGTGATCCTCCAGGATGGGGAAGAACGGTCGGCTGAACTGGTGGGTGCCGACCCGATCGCCGACCTGGCCGTGCTGCGGATCTCGGGCGACGTGCCCGGCGTGGTGTCGTTGGGCGATTCGGAGGCCCTGCGGCCGGGGGAGCGGGTCCTAGCGATCGGCTCGCCGCTGGGGTCGTTCACCAACACCGTGACGCGCGGCATCGTCAGCGCGGTCGACCGTGACTTTCCCGGTGCGGGGACCTACGCCAATCTGGTCCAGCACGACGCGGCGATCAATCCGGGAAACTCGGGCGGACCGCTCGTCAACCTGGCCGGAGAGGTGGTCGGAGTCAACACCCTCGGAGTGCCGGGGACCGACGACGGGCAACTGGCCCAGGGACTCTTCTTCGCCGTACC
>CADCWH010000230.1 GCA_902806395.1 uncultured Thermomicrobiales bacterium
ACGCCGATATTCGACAAGCGGTCGCTGCTCTACGGCCTCGACCTGGCCAAAGATGCCATCCGGCAACGAGACCAGGCCGTCATCGTCGAGGGGTACATGGACGCCATCGCCGCGCACCAGTTCGGCCATGCCAACGTGGTCGCCGCGATGGGCACGGCCCTGACAGAGGCCCAGGTAGCCGCCGTCAGTCGCCACAGTCGCCACGTCGTCCTGGCCCTCGACGCCGATACTGCGGGCCAGATGGCGATGCTGCGCGGCATCGAGACAATGCGGGAAACGTTGGATCACGACGAGGTGCCAGTCCCCGACGCCCGGGGAGTGATCCACTTCGAGCGCCGCCTCAAGGCCCACATCTCGGTCGCCCGCCTCCCCTCCGGCAAGGACCCGGACGAACTGATCCGCCGTGACCCGGAGCGGTGGCCGTCTGTGGTGGCGACCGCCCGACCGTTCGTGGACTTCATGATCGAAGTGCTCACGGAGGGCATCGACCCCGGTGACGCGGCCCGCAAGTCTGCCGTGCTGGCCGAACTCGCACCCGTCCTGCGCTCCCTGCCCGATCGCGTCGTCCAGGCCCACCACATCGGCACGGTCGCCCGCCGATTATCACTCGACGAGCGCGTCGTCCTCGGCGAGGTCCGCCGCCCCCCGACGAGCGGGACTGTCGCGTCCCGGCCGGCATCCCGGGAGGGGATGACAAAGCGATCCGCCGAGAACCATCTGGTGGCCCTCCTGCTGCGCCACCGCCCGCAGACCGCTGAGGTGTTGGCCCGCGTCCCTGACCAGGACATCCTCGACGCCCGTAATCGTGAGTTGCTCCGCGTCCTGCGGGACCCCGCGATCGAGACGCTCGACGCGGAGGGAATCGTGGCTGGCCTGGACGACGATCTGGCCGACCACGCCGAAGCCCTGCTGGCGGCCCTAGGGCGTGACCCGGGGCAGGCCGCCGCACAGGCAAAGAAGGAAGCTGAGCAGGCCCTCCTCACCTTGGGCCGCGAACGCCTCACCACGCTGATGCGCCATCTCCAGGCCAGTATCCGCGAAGCCCAGGAGGCCAGTGAGACGGACGGGATGGTGAGCCTCAGTGGCCAGATCGCGGCCCTGTACGACCGCCATCGCCGCTTCTACCCGCCCCCCAGCCCCTACTTCCGCGACATCCGCGACGAGGCCAACGCGCACTAATCCGCTGTGCCCGCGACGGCAGGCTCGGCCTCTAGGGCGGCCCGAATCGCCCCCGCGAGAGCGTGGTCATCTCGCGGCAGCACGGAACGAAGGTCGAAGATTACCCGCTCATCCTCGATTCTCCCGAATACCCCAGGGGTTCCGGTACGCAAGGCGCGGGCGAGCGCGTCTGCCGAGGACGGGCTGGTCAGGTGGAGGGCGACGCTCGGCAAGACGACCCCGGGGTAGGATCCCCCGCCGGGAGACGCCTCACTCTGGCGGATCTCCATGACTACCCCTGTGGGCGCGACCGCATCGCAGATGTGGTCAGCCCGCGTGCGGAGCGAGTCGACCGTCGCGGAGATCATCTGCCAGACCGGGACCCGAGAGAGGTGATCGCTGGCCAGGTAGTGCCTTAGCGTCGCGACCGTCCCCGCCAGACATGTCTTGTCGGCTCTGACGGCCCGCGCCCATGGATGACTGCTGATCTTCTCGATGATCTCAGCCGAGCCACAGATGAGCCCCGCCTGGGGTCCACCGAGCAGCTTGTCCCCGCTCGCCGTGACGACGGTGGCGCCGGCCGCGATCGCCCCGCTGACTGATAGCTCGGGGGGCAGACCAAATGGTGCCCCGTCGATCAGGAGCCCGTTTCCCTGGTCGTAGATCACGGGCACATCGGCTGCTCGCCCGACCGCCGCGACCTCAGCCAACGTCGCCTCGTGAACGAACCCCGACATCCGGAAGTTGCTCGGGTGAACCTTGAGCAGCGCGGCGGTGCGCGGGGTAATGGCACGTTCATAGTCCGCGGCGTAGGTCCGGTTGGTGGTCCCCACTTCGACCAGATCACCGCCCGACTGACGCAGTACGTCCGGGATCCGGAACCCACCGCCGATCTCGACCGACTCACCACGCGACAACACGATCTCCGCCCGATCACCGAGCGCTGCCAGGACCAGGAGAATTCCGGCAGCATTGTTGTTGACGACAACCGTTAACTCCGCACCTGTCAGGAGTCGCATCAAGCGGGCGATCTCCCCCATCCTGCCCCCGCGCCGGTTCGATTCGGGATCAATCTCCAGTGCCACCGCCCCACCGGCTGCCGCGGCCATCGCCCGGGCAGCGACCTCACTCACTGGAGCCCGGCCGAGATTGGTGTGGACGATGATCCCGGTCGCGTTGATGACCGGGACGACGCGGGATACCGCGAGACTCGCGAGGAAGCTGACGACCCGATGTTCTGGGAGACGATCGCCAGCGAGGACCGACTCGGCGAGGAGGCTTTCGCGCGCCTCGGCCAGGACCCCGCGGACGAGAGATGTCAACGCCGACGCCGACAGACCGGCCGCGGTCCCGTTTGCTCCTAGAGTCGCCACCATGGTGTCTACCGATGGCAGCTGGTCAACGGCCGTCACAGAACGACGAGCAACACCAGGACCGGGGGTGTCAGCGGCCGGCACCGGCTTTCGGGATTTCGTTCGAGCCATCGAGTGTCCTGACGGAAGCCTCGCCCATGGCGCACCGGCGAGGGCGGGAAAACGGAACGAGGGAGCGGCAAAAGCCACTCCCTCGCGGTGGTCGGGGTGAGAGGATTCGAACCTCCGGCCTCAGCGTCCCGAACGCTGCGCGCTAACCGGGCTGCGCTACACCCCGACGACGGAGGTTATCCTACCACAGCCCCACCGTGGCGGCCACGGTCTCACAAGGCCGGAGAATTGACGTCCTATCAGGATCTAAGGCTTGCAACCATTCGCGGCACCTTCGAGGCGAAGGCCGACAAGCAACAATCTGATCATACGTTGTTGTTGTCGTATACACGGCGCACATTCTTCTAGTCAGCAGGCGGCGTCCTCCCTATGGTATCTTGCCCTCGCACTGGCCCGCGTAGCTCAGAGGATAGAGCGCCACCGTCCTAAGGTGGGCGTCGGGGGTTCGAGTCCCTCCGCGGGTGCCATAGCCGGTTTGACGACTGCCCTAGTCGTTCCCCGCGATTCGACGCGGCGAGACGGTAGTCGACCGATGGGCTGGGGTGTCGCTTTCCATCCCACCGCCTGCTATCCTACGGATAGTATCGCCGTTCCCGGG
This sequence comes from uncultured Thermomicrobiales bacterium, assembly GCA_902806395.1. The sequence goes on from CADCWH010000230.1 coordinate 3,241, forward strand.
TCGACCCTTGTTGTCCCCTTGGACGGTATCCGCCTCGTTTCGGGAGCGCTCAATGCCGTCCGACTACTTTGGACCGGCCGTGTTCGGGTTCGAATCCGACCTGCCGGCCAGCCGCGTGGCGATGATTTCGGTCCATACCTCGCCGCTGGCCTCGCTCGGCCGGGCTGACGCAGGCGGGATGAACGTTTATATCCGCGAGCTGTGTTGTCACCTGGCACTCCTAGGTCACCAGATCGACATCTTCACCCGCCGCGACGATCCTTCGACGCCCGAGGTGACCGAGCTCTGCCCCGGCGTCAACGTGGTCACGATCACGGCCGGGCCCGCCGGACCAGTCCATAAGGACGATCTCTACCCACTCCTCCCCGAGTTCGCCAACCAGGCCGTCCTCAGCTCGCTCCGGCGAGGCGTCCGCTACGATGTGGTGCATGCCCACTACTGGCTGTCGGGCTGGACCGCCCACCTGCTCCGCCGCTTCTGGGACACGCCATTCGTGACGATGTTCCACACTACCGCCCACATGAAGCGGTCGTCCGGCAACTCCACCATCGAATCTCCCCAGCGCGTCATCACCGAGCGCCAGGTGATCGATCTTTCCGATAGTCTGATCGCCGCCAACCCGGCCGAGCGGGCCGACTTGCTGTGGCGCCAGCGAATGCGGATGGACAAGGTCTGCACGGTGCCACCCGGGGTCGATCTCGAGCTCTTCACGCCTGGGGACCAGGATACGGCCCGGCGTCTCCTCGACCTTCCGGACGACCGGCCCATGATCCTGTTCGTCGGCCGGATCGACCCGATCAAGGGCATCGATATATTGGTTAAAGCCATGGCCGGGTGGCCCGCCGGCGGCCCCCGGCCACGATTGCTCCTGATCGGCGGTGAGCTGGACCCGTCTGGGACACCGACGGGTCCCCTGGCCGGTGTAGCCCGTCAGGTAGAGTCGGCCGGGATCAGCGACGACGTGGTGTTCCTCGGATCGCGGCCCCAGTCGGACCTGCCCGATTTCTACCGTGCGGTCGACGTGGTCGCCGTCCCGTCGCTCTACGAGTCGTTCGGACTCGTGGCCGTGGAGGCGATGGCCTGCGGCCGGCCGGTCGTGGCGTCCCGGGCGGGTGGCCTCGCGTTCACTATCGAAGACGGTGAGAGCGGCATACTGGTGCCCGCGTCCGACCCGGTGGCCCTCGCGACGGCCCTCCATGAGGTCGTCAACGATGCCGCGCTGCGCTCCCGCCTCGGGGTGGCCGCCCGTGACGCCGCCTACCCCTTCTCGTGGGAGGCCGTGGCCAGCGGCATCTCCCACATCCTCAATCGCCTCGCCCTCGGGCACCGGGCCGATCTCTGCTGCGACGAGGAAATCTTCGCCTGACCCGGCCCGTGATGCCGGGTCCTGGCTCCGGGCACAGGTGGCATCGGCCGGGACTCGGGAAATAGTGGGAAGCGGGATTACCCCCGCTCGGCCTTCGCCTTCTTCTGGTCCTTGTAGAACTTCTTCGTCTTTGGTTCCGGGCGGCTGTCCAGCGCTTCCTGCTCTTCCCGGCGCTTGGTGGAAACCGTTTCGATCTCCTCCTCCAGCCGGGCAAGGTCGTTGTAGATGGCGGTGTTGGCGTCCGCGATCGGCGTGCGCATCAGCATCCGGACCAACTGCAGTTGCGATTGGGCCGCCGCTGAGGCCGCCGCCGGCAGAGAGGCTCGCTTGGTGATCATGTCCACCAGCGCCAGCGTCTCGTCCACCGCTCCGTTGGCGTCCAACCGTTGCCGGATCATCTTCAGGCCATCGACGACATTCATTTCGTCCCCCTTACCGTCTCCTGCGCGTTTTCCCCTCGTCCCCATGATAGCGTAGCGACCGGCCGTTCCCACCTGCCGACCATCCATGTGTTGCCCCGCGGTGTTGCCGCGAACGGCACACGGCGCGCACGTTGGCCTACCATTGGCGTGATCAGAGGCGTGATGACCCGAAGGACCTCACCCCAGGAGCGGCGACGGATGACCAGCGAAGACACCGACCGGCACTCGCCTCAGGTGGGGGATCACCCCTCCCGACCGCGGGCGATGACCGTCGCCGGTTCTGACTCCGGCGGCGGAGCGGGCATCCAGGCCGACCTGAAGACGTTCGCGGCCCTCGGTGTCTACGGCACGTCGGCCCTGACCGCGGTGACTGCCCAGGACACGAAGGGTGTCTATGCCATCGCCGAGGTGCCGGACGAGGTCATCATCGCCCAGATCGACGTGGTCCTCGAGGACATCGGGGCCGACGCGGTCAAGACCGGGATGCTTTCCAGTCGATCGATCATCGAGAACGTGGCCGACCGCCTAGAAGCGTGGGGAATCCCCCACCTCGTCGTCGACCCGGTGATGGTCGCCAAGGGCGGAGCTCGTCTGCTCCAACCCTCGGCGGTGGAAGCACTGAAGGGGACGCTACTACCACTGGCCGGGGTCGTGACCCCGAATATTCCGGAGGCCGAGGTCCTCGCCGGTTTCCCGATCTTGACCGACGACGACGCCCGCCGAGCGGCCGTCGCGATCCGGGCCCTCGGCCCCCGCTTCGTCGTGGTCAAGGGCGGCCACCGGGATGGGCCACCCGAGGACTTGGTCTACGATGGCGAGCGCTTCATCCGGTTCAGTACCGATCGGGTCGAGACCCAGAACACCCACGGCACGGGCTGCACCTTCGCGGCGGCGATCGCGGCGCTCCTCGCCCGTGGCGTCCCGCCACTCGAGGCCATCGCCGGGGCAAAGGCCTTCGTCACCCGTGCATTGAGGGCCAGCTATGCGATCGGGTCAGGTCACTCGCCGGTTAACCATGCCTTCGCGACCGAGGGAGTCGACATCGTCGCCGACCTGCTAGCCGACCCGGAGGTCCATCGTCTGGACGAGGCAGTCGCTGGGGGGCGCGGATAACGCCAACCCGGCGTGCGCAGCCAGTAGTCGAGGTCTGAGCACACCCACGTCATGTCGTCATCGACGAGCCTCTCGTTCAACCACCGTGACACAGCATCGGGGCCGACGCTCGACATTGTGCTCGCCAGTCGCATCCCAGCCATCCCCGTCGAGTCCGGCCCGAATGCGAATTGCAACGGCGCTCCCCGATTCTGCGATCCGGTTCCGTATAGCGGGGTCCCCGGCGGCGGCCTGCATCG
>CADCWH010000231.1 GCA_902806395.1 uncultured Thermomicrobiales bacterium
CGACCTTCGTTGGCGTCGGACGGCCGTCCTAGCTCACGGCAGTGATTCGCCGACTTCGCCGCTGGCCCAGGTTTGCCGGTCATCTGGCTCGTCATGCGTCGCCAGGCCATCTTCGCCGGTCTCGGACGGGTCGGTGTCCCCGCTCACCTCGTCCCGGTCGATGTAGTACGTCATCGACTGGAGCGCGCTGACCGGGTCGATCTCGCGGACCGTCACGCCGGGCGGGACCTTGAGGACCACCGGGGCATAGTTGAGGATGGCCCGGATGCCGCCCGCGACCATCCGGTCGGTGATGTCCTGGGCGGCCGGCGCACGGACGGCGACGATGCCGATCTTGATCCCCCTGGCTCGCACCTCCTCGGTGATGCGGTCCCGGTCGTAGACGGGCAAGCCGGCGATCTCCTCGCCGACGTGGGCCGGATTGGCGTCGAACAGGGCGACGACATCGAACGATGACGGGCCAAACCCCCGGTAATTGACGATCGCCCGGCCCAGGTTCCCCAGCCCCGCCAGGGCCACGTCCCATTGCCGGTCGAGCCGCAGGATCCGGGCGATCGCCTCTGCCAGGTACCCGGTCTCGTAGCCCTTGCCCTGGGTACCGAACCGGCCGAAGTAGGAGAGGTCGCGTCGGATCTGGGCCGCCGTGACGCCGATCCGGTCGGCCAGGTCCTCGGAGGAGACGGAGGCCACATCTTCGCGGGCCAGGGTCCGCAGCGTCCGGACGTAGATCGGCAGGCGACGGATCACGATGTCGGGGATCGTCGAGCGCCCGGGAGACATTCCGCGCCGCGCCGCGCCGCGCCCCGGGAGGGAATCATCGGGGTGCTCACCGTGGGCGTCGGAGGTGTCTGCCCCGTCACCCTCCATGGCCGCGGAACCGATCACCGGGATCGCGCCGGACCCCGCCGCGTCGGGGACGGGAGCCAGACGGTCGGGCGTTGCCTCGGCGGTGTCACGCGTCGTCTCGCGAGTCCCGTTGGAGGCGGTCCCGTTCGCGCGGGTCGTCCCGACCGAGTCGGGTCCTGTACCCATGGGCGCTGAACCGGTGTCCCCCGTTCGATTGGCGTCCGGACCGTGACCGGGGAAGGCCTCACCGCTCGACTCACTCGCCGTGCCAGAGTTCCGTGTCAAACGATCGCGCATCTGATGCATCTCGCCCGCATGTCCCGACCCCGCGCCGCGCCATGCGACTCTGTGCGATTTCTCACAAGTATCGGGTAGCGCCCTCGGGAGCGTCAAACGCGCGGGCGGTGTGCCGCATCACCCCGTCGCGGCGGAAGGCGTCGGGCTGCCACAATGGGCACCAGGTACCTTCGCTGTCGTCATCAGTAGAGATCGTGGGCGTTGGTCAGCACGGGCTCGCCGGGCAGGGCCGGGGAAAACGATGCTCGGCGACGCGCCGGCGGGCAAGGGCGACTTGGGTTTCCGGTCCGAAAGAGACAATTGACAAAAATATTACCTTGGAGGTAAGATAGGTCGTGGAGTCACTCGGTAGGCCGAACGCGCATCCCGCGCGGGACGTGGCAGACCTGCTGGCCGATGTCGGGCCAAAGCTGCGTCGGTTGCGGCAGGCGCGGGGGATGACGCTCGACGATCTGGCTGGGACGAGCGGGATCTCCATTCCCCACTTGTCCAGGCTGGAATCGGGTGCCAGGCAGCCGTCGCTCCCCGCGCTCCTCAACGTGGCGGCCGGGTTGGGAGTCTCGGTCTCGGAGCTGCTGGGGGAGGCGAGTCCGGTCCAGCCCGGGATGGTGGTCAGGGGGTCGCAGGCACCGGTCTATGACGGGGAGGGGTTCCGCTTCCAACCGCTCATGCCGGCGGCCGGGCCGGCGGGCCTGGTGGCGGTCAAGGTGACCTTCCCCGTCGGCCGCGCCGCCTCCGGCGACCACCGTCACGAGGGCCAGGAATGGTTGTACGTCCTCTCGGGCAGGCTCCGGCTCACGCTCGGCGATGAGACCGCCGACCTGGGGCCGGGCGATGCCGCCTTCTTCGACGGCATGTTGCGACACGCCTTCGAAGTCCTCGGCGACGAGGTGGTCGACGTGCTCTTCGTGGGCGGGGCCGTCGGCGACGCCCGTGAGATGCCTCGGGGTGGCCCCGATCGACTCCACCCCCTCCTCGCCGGGCACGACGCGGTGGGGGGGCCAGAACGACGAGCATCAGGGCCCGAGTCAGGAGAACACCGTGAGGGACACGATCGTGGAGATGACGGATGAGGCAGATGTGACGGACCAGACCGGCGAGAGCCGGTATGACGTGGTGGTGGTCGGCGGTGGTATCGCGGGTCTGAGCGCCGCGCTGACGCTCGGCCGCTCGCGGCGGCGCACGCTGGTGGTGGACGCCGGCACGCCGCGGAATGCCCCGTCGTCCGGCGTCCACGGGTTCCTCTCCCGCGATGGCATCCCGCCTCTGGACCTGTTGCGGATCGGCCGTGAAGAATTAGCGTTCTATCCCGGTGTCGAGGTGCGGTCCGGCTCGGCGATCGACGCGAGTGGCGAGGACGGCGATTTCACGGTGACGATGGGGGACGGGTCGATCGCACGGGCCCGCAAGCTCCTACTCGCGTCCGGGGTGGTGGATGACGTGAGCGACCGGCCGGGTTTCCGGCAACTGTGGGGTCGAGGTGTCTACCATTGCCCGTACTGCCACGGCTGGGAAGTCCGCGATTCCCGGTTGGCCGTCCTCGCCAACGGACCGATGACGATGCACTACCTCACATTGGTCCGCAATTGGGGTCGCGACGTCGTCCTCCTGACCGACGGGGACGCCGGTCTGGGCGAGGATGACCGGCGGACGCTCCGTGCCCTCGGTGTGCCCGTGCGGGAGGAGGCCATCGTGTGCCTGGAAGGTGTGTCGGGCAACGACGGTGGGCTGCGGCGGATCGTCTTCGCGACTGGCCCGGCACTCGAGCGTGACGCGCTCTTCTACGGTCCTCCGACGCTCCAGCGGTCGGGATTGGCCGAGGCGCTGGGTTGCGACATCGTCCGTGAGGCGATTCCGATGGTGTCGGTGCCCGGTACCGTCGTGCACGACCCCATCACCCGGCAGACGACCGTGCCCGGCGTCTACGTGGCGGGGGACGCGGCCAGTCCCCTGAACGCCACCGTCGCCGCGTCGTCCGGTGCCATGGCCGCGGCGTTCATCAACGCCGCCTTGGTCGCCAGCGACGTCGCGGTCGACATCGCGGCGGAGACCGGGGCTGGGGTCGGCGTGGCGGCCTAGCGGGAACGGTTCGACCCATCCTGACCACACGTTCCCATGGCGACGCCGTCGCCATGATCGTCGTTCTCCCGAACGAGTCCCGCACGGTCCATCTCTGTCGCGACGACCGGCCGCGACGTCGGTGCTCGCTCCAGTTGTTTCTTTGCCGGGACCAGTTCGGGCAGCGACCCACCGGCGTGGTGATGGCCCCGGGGCTTGACGCCACCGTGCTTGCCTGGTAATATAACTGTAATATTATATAAGGAGATGATGATGAATGACGGTTGACCGGCTCGACGCCGTGTTCGGGGCCCTGGCCGACCCGACTCGACGGGCGATCTTGGCTCGGCTGGCCGCGGGCGACGCGAATGTCTCTGACCTCGCGGCCCCGTTCGACATGACCCAGCCGGCCATCTCCCGGCACTTGAAGGTGTTGGAGCGGGCCGGGCTGATCTCCCGCCGTCGCCAGGCCACCGCCCGGCTCAGCCACCTCGAGGCGGAACCGTTGCGCGAGGCGACCGAATGGCTCGCCAAGTACCAGGAATACTGGGACCAGAGCTTCGACCGACTCGATGCACTGCTCCGGGATCTCCAGGCAGACCCAGGTGGTCAGGACGAGCGACACGATCGAGCGAACCCAGTCGATTGACAGGATAGCGCGGCGTCCCGTCGCGGAGAGGAGCAAACCATGGCTGACACGCGGATCATCGCCGAGCCCGGCCTTCCCATCGTCGAGGTCACGCGGGAGTTCGATGCCCCACCCGATCTGCTCTTCCGGGCCCACGTCGATCCCGACCTGCTGGTGCGGTGGCTCGGGAGCGACGAGCTGGTCATGACCGTTGATCATCTCGACGCTCGCCACGGCGGCACCTGGCGCTACTCCCATCGAGACGCTGGCGGGAACGAATACGGGTTCCACGGGGTCTATCACGGCATCCCTTCCGTGGACGGGATCACCCAGACGTTCGAGTTCGAGGGCATGCCGGGGCACGTCTCGCTGGAGACGATCACCTTCAAGGGGCGGGGCAGCACGACGGTCCTGCGCCTAGTGGCGGTTTTCCAGTCGGTCGAGGACCGGGACGGGAAACTGGCCTCCGGGATGGAGTCCGGGATCCAGGCGTCCATGCGACGCCTGGACGCCTTGATGTCCACCCTGGTCGACGGCCTCGTCGCGGTGCGCTGAGGTCAGCACCGTGTCGTGGCTCCGCACCCTGCCGGCTGGCCCGCTCAGCTCGTCCTCGGAAACCTGGTCGGAGGTATGGAGCGACTGCCCCCCGACCGGACCCACCATCACCTGAAAGGACATCACCATGGCCAAGACCACCATCACCGCCGACCCCGGGGTCCCCACCATCGTCATCACCCGGGAGTTCGAGGCCCCGCGCGATCTCCTCTTCCGAGCCCACAGCGATCCCGATCTCCTCGTGCGATGGCTCGGTCCACGCGACCTGACGATGGCGATCGACCACTTCGACCCCCGTCACGGCGGCACCTGGCGGTATACCCACCGGGACGCGGCCGGTAACGAGTACGGGTTCCACGGTGTCTTCCACGGCACGCCGTCCGTGGACGGGATCCTCCAGACCTGGGAATACGAGGGGATGCCGGGCCACGCCTCCCTGGAGAAGGCCACATTCGAGGAGCGTGATGGCTGGACCACGCTGCGCCAGGTGGCCGTCTACCAATCGGTTGCAGACCGGGACGGGATGATCGCCTCCGGCATGGAGCGCGGGGTCAACGACTCGATGGACCGCCTTGATGAACTCGTCGCCGAGATGGTCCCGGTGGCCCACCGCGCGGGGTGACGCCTCGACCGACATGATCCCGGCCGGGTTTACCGCACGTCGGTGTTTTGGGATACGGTGGGGCCCGGCTTCCAGCGTGGACCTTGCCCCGGTCGATCTCAGGAGTGCGTCGGACGTGGAATATCGGAACCCGCACCACGCGTGACGGGGAACATGGTCCGCACCGATGCGAATGAGGGGTACATCGTTGGCTGATCACGACCCCGTCGAAGTGACGAACCTCGACCGCTATGGATTTCCGCCCCTGCCGTGGAGCCGCGCTCGCGACGTTTTAGCGGGGAGTCTGCCATCGCCCGACAATACCTACTTCCTCGGCACGATCCGACCGGACGGACGGCCCCATGCCGCCGGGGTAGGCGCCCTCTGGCTGGACGGTGACCTCTGTTTCACGAGCGGGCCCGGGGCCCGGAAGGCGCGCAACCTGGCCGAGAACCCGGCGTGCACGATCTCGGTCAGGTTGGCGGGTATCGATCTCGTCTTCGAGGGCGAGGTGATCCGGGTTCGCGATCGACCGACCTTGGAGGAGGCCGCGCGACTGTACCGCGAAAGCGGCTGGCCGGCGGAGGTAGAAGGTGACGCGTTCACGGCGCCCTTCAGCGCCCCGAGCGCCGGACCCCCGCCCTGGCACCTCTACCGCTTCACGTTCCACACGGTCTTCGGTGTCGCCACCGTCGAGCCGTATGGCGCGACGCGCTGGCGGTTCGACCGTTGACGGGACACCCGATCGTCGGGAACCGTTGGATCGGGGCCGGGTACCATCCTGGCCCCTTCGCACGAGAGGACATCGATCGATGGAGTGGAAATTAGAAGTGGTCGTCGTCCCCGTCGCCGACGTGGACCGCGCCAAGGCGTTCTACCACGAGCGGGTCGGCTTCGTCGTGGACCACGATACCCGGATCAGCGATGACGTCCGCATCATCCAGTTGACCCCGCCGGGGTCGGCGTGTTCGATCGTGCTCCAGAGTGGCATGGGGAACTCAACGCCCGGCTCGATTCAGGGTCTCCAACTCGTCGTCACGGACATCGAGGCGGCCCACGCCCATCTCGCCGAGCGGGGCGTCGAGACCAGCCCGATCAAGCACTTCGAGGGGAGCGATCAGGTCGATGGGCCGGGCGGGGACTGGAATTCGTTCATCTTCTTCAGCGACCCCGACGGCAACGGTTGGACGGTGCAGCAGCGGCCCAGTTCCGCCTGAGCCAGCCCCGACGGGTCCGAGCCGGGGTCCGAGCGCGTCGGGTTACCGATCGAGATCATCGACCCGATCGCCTGCCCGGAGTCGTCCGACGGTGACCGCCCCGTCCGGTCAGCTCACCACCCCTGCCCGGCTGGCCCGGACCTCGGCGACCCGTTCCCGGACGGCGGGCGCGATGTCTTCGATGAACATCCGGAGGCGGGGCGCGGTGGGGACTCCCCAGAGGACGAAGGTCGAGAAGCCGTGGTCGGTCGCCAGCCGGGTCAGGACCGATACCCAATGCTCCCTCGGCCCGACGATCTGCCGATCGTCGTCGCTCTCGCCGCCGCCGTCCTCGACCACCGGCGTCACGTCGCCCCCGATGTTGTAGATGCGCCGGATCGCGGCCGGGTCCCGTCCCGCCGCCCGGGCCGCCCCGTCGATGATCGCGTTGGAGAGGACAGCTTGGGCGGGGGGAACGTAGCTCATGGACGGCACCCAGCCGTCCGCCACCTCACCCGTCAGGCGCAGGGCCCGGGGACCGAGCACGCCGAGCCAGAGACCGATGTCGTGGGCGGGGAGGGGTCCCGGCCGGGCACCGACCGCGCGGTAGATTTCCCCGTCGTGCCTCAGCGTCGTCCCAGCCCAGGACGACCGGATGATCTCCACAGCCTCACGCAGCGCCCCCAGGGCCTCCCGCGGTTCCCGGACCGGCCCACCCATTGCCCGGATCGCGTCCCAGAACGCCCCGGCCCCTAGCCCGAGTTCGAACCGTCCCCCGCTGAGTTGGTCCAGCGTCGCCGCCTGCTTGGCCAGCATCGCCGGCGGCCGCAGGGGCAGGTTGGCGACATCCGGGAAGACCCTGATGCGCTCGGTCTGAGCGAGGACATACCCGATCAGGGCCATCGCGTCGTAGTGCTTCTGCTGGTAGGGATGGTCCTGGATGCCGATCAGGTCGTACCCAAGGTCGTCGAGGATGCGGGCGATCTCCATCGTCCGGTCAGGCGTACCGGTCGCGGGGTCGAGGAAGAAGCCGAATTGGATATCGTGGCCATAGTCAGCCATCGGTCTCTCCTGTCATGAGGGGATGAGGCAAGAGGCTCGTACCGGACGCCGGTGCATGATATATCTATGCGCACGCATCCACCAATCATGACCGATCGCTGCCGATCGCCGCGCCGATACTCGCCGATGCTGACTCACGACGGCGAGTCCGTTGTCCAGGAGATGACCCACGTGGCGACCGCCCCCATCCTCGGCCAGACGGCCGTACCGACCCAGCGGACCGACCCGCCGCGCGTTGGGATGTTCCGCGAGCTGCTGACGATCCACGCCTACCTGCGCCGGGACCTCGACACCGTGCGTCGCCTGGCGGACGCCGTCCGCGAGGGCCTCCCGGCAGCAGCCGTCCTGGGTGAGATCCGCGCGTTGGAGACGAACAGCCCGCTCTGGCAACTCAAGTTCGGCTGCCTGCACTACTGCCGCTTCGTCCACACCCACCACACGATTGAGGACGCCGCCGTCTTCCCGATGGTCCGCAAGCATGACCCGGGCCTGAGCCGGGTCATCGACCGGCTGGAGGAGGATCACCTGGTCGTCCACCACATCACCGAGCGCATCGCTGCCGTGGCGCACGAGGTCGAGAGCGACCCCTCGGGGGACAGCCGAGATCGCTTGGTGGTGGCGCTCATCGACCTGGAAGAGCACCTGCTCGCCCACCTCGCCTTCGAGGAGGTGTCCCTCGGGCCGCTCCTCAGCACCTGGGATCGCTGGCCGGTCGAGTAGGGGAGGCAGGAGATGGGCGGCACGAACCGACATGCTCCCGACATGCCAGCCGCGGTCCCGCTGATCGTCCGGGCCTATGCCCCCGGTGGTGACCCATCCGGGGACGGGGCCGGCCCCATACCGATGACCGGAGGCACCGGTCCACCCACCTCCGGAGTGGAGTCGGGAGCGACCTGCACCGGCATCTGGCAGGCGCTCCGCCTGGCGCATGATCGGGTCGCCCGGCGGCTGGCGATCGACCTGGACCGCGCGTGTGGGCTCGCCGTAAACGAGTTCGACGTGCTCTGGCACCTCCGGGCGTGTCCCTCCAGGGAGGTCCGGGTCGGTGCTCTCTCGGACGTGGTAACCCTCAGCCAGCCGGCCATCAGCCGCCTGGTGTCGCGGCTCGAAGGGCGCGGCCTGGTCAGCCGCGCCGGGGCGA
>CADCWH010000232.1 GCA_902806395.1 uncultured Thermomicrobiales bacterium
GGACGACAACTGGGGCAACGTGATCACGGCCGGAGATCGCGCCTACCGACCCGGACTACCGACCGGGGGCAGCGCTTGACCCGGGCACCTGCCCGCACGTCACAGTCGCAGTCGAACACACACGCACACGGGAGACGGCATTCGCCGTCTCCCGTGTGCGTGTGGCCGGAGGGTGTTCAACCGAGGAAGTTGGATCAGCCCGACCGGGTGAGAAGCGCGCTTGACTAGCTGAGCGCGGCGCGCTTTGCCTCGCACGGGCGGCATCCCTCGTTCCCGAGACGGTCCGTCCGGATACCGTTGGATATCGGGTCATCATCTCGAATGGGTCAACCCGGGGCACTCAGGGCACTGGACTGAGCCTTCGGCGGCCGGCATCACCTTGGTTTAGGGATCGGCAACCGAATAACTACCCTCGTCCATCGAGAGAAGTGACCGCATCGGACGTTTGGCGACGCCGTTCAGGCGATCAGCACGTCGGTGAGTGGGTCGTGATCGTTTGCTTGGAGCAGGTCCAGTATCGGGCCTGGCCGGTGGGAGATGAAGAGCATCGTGTCTTCCGAGCGAGCCATCTTCATCGCTCGCTGGATGGCCCCGGCCTGGTCAGGAGTCCTGAACATCACGGGTACGAGGTCGTTCAGGGCGACACCCTGCTTGACCCGATCCCATTGATCTTCCCGCATCCCGTCGTCGGCGATCACCAGCGCGTCGGAGGTCCGGCCGATCAAGCGTCCGACCTCGACCAGATCGTCATCTGACCCCTCGGCCACTCCCGCGAGCAAGGCGATCATCCGACCTCGCCGCCGTGAGTTCAGCGCCTTCAGGACGGGCCGAAGGAACCACGATGGCAATGGCCGTTCGACGACCGCGAGGCGGTCCTGGAGGCGGTAGAGGTTGAAGGACCCTGGCAATAGCCTGTCCGCCGTGCCGAATGACGCCAGGGCCGCGGTGATGACCTCCGACCGGATCCCAGCGGAGGTCGCTACAGCCGCGGCGATCAGCGCATTGATGATCTCGAAGCCCGCGGCACCCTGCAGGGCAAAATCGAGCACCGTGACGTTTGCCAACCGAGTCGCGCCATTCACGGTCCCGACCGTCAACGAAGAGTCCTCGACCCAGGCGGCCGGGTAGCCAGCTTCGAGATGGCGCTTGAGGAGAGGGGCTTCCCGGCTCTGCCCAACGAACACCGCGTCGGGCTGATACGCGTCGACGGGTCCAACGACCGCATAGTCTTCGGCGTTGACGACGACCGTCCCACCGTCGGCGACTGAGCGGAGGACCGATGGGTAGGCGTCTAGGGCCACCCTAGCGTCCCAGTGGGCTAGGCAGGCGTCGCTGTTGCCGCAGAGGTTGGTGATGGCCAAGATCGAGAAGGTTCCATCGGGAAGGCCGACGGCGCGTACCGTAGACCAGTCGAGCTCCTGGATCGCTACGTCGAGCGAATCGTCCGCCAGATCTCGCATGGCCGCGGCCCAGGGAGCGAGTTCGCCGTCTGCGAGGTGGCCGTCCGTCTCCACGCCATCGTCGGTCCAGATACAGGTGCGCAATTCCGCTGCCCGGAAGATGTGGTCGACCATCCGGACCACGGTGCTCTTGCCTCGCGTCCCGGCGACCGCGATCACCGGCAGACGGGATTGGCGGCGCTGATCGGCACGCCACGCGTCAAAGCTGGTCGGGGCGAGATGGTGGGTGACGGGAACCTGGGTGGTATCCAGCGTGGACATCATCGTCCAGTGCCTCCTGGTAGGCCGGCGTCGAGGCAGGCCCGGAGAGTCGGCAGGGCTTCACGGTACGCCATGCCGCGGTGACTGAGGAGATTCTTCTCGGCGAGCGGGATCTGGGCGAGGGTGCGACCGTCGGGTAATTCGAAGATCGGGTCGTAGCCAAATCCGCCGTCACCCCGCGGTTCGGTGGTGATCACACCGTCGAGGTGGCCTTCTGCCGTGGCGATCAGGCCGGACGGGCCGGCGATCGCGACGACGCAACGGAACCGCGCTGTCCGTTGACCGGGACCAAGATGTCGCATCTCATTGATCAGCTTCTTTCGGTTGGCCGCGTCGGACACCGTCGTCCCCGCGTATCGAGCCGAGTGTACCCCAGGCGCCCCGCCCAGAGCATCGACTTCCAGTCCCGAATCGTCGGCGACGGTCAGGTATCCCGACACTGCCCCGGCCAGTGCCTTGATCACGGCATTGTCCCGGAGGGTGTCGCCGTCCTCAGGTGGGGACGATAGGCCCAGGTCCGACAGGGCGAGCACGTCGATGCCCGGCGGGAGCAGAGCCAGGAACTCGCGCGCCTTGCCAGGGTTGTTGGTGGCGAGCAAGACGCGAGTGGGTCGCGGGCTTGATGAATCATCCATTTACGGACCCAGAGGCAATCCTCGCGCCAAGGATGCGCTCGGCCGTGGCGGTCGTGACCTCGCGCACGATGTCCGGCGGGACTCCTCTCAGCGCTGCTATTTCGTCGGCAATCCGGGGGATCGCGGCGGGCGTGTTCCGGCGTCCCTTACTTCCGGCC
>CADCWH010000233.1 GCA_902806395.1 uncultured Thermomicrobiales bacterium
CAGGTATCCCGGCCGGCAGGCAAGCACCGTGACTCGCGCGGTCAGGCACCCGCCCTGTCCGTGCGCGCGGCCCTTGCCGCCATCGACCGGTCGAGTGCCTGACTGGGGGAGGACCCGAGCAGAGATACCGTTGTGTTGAAGCACGATGAGCGCATCGGCAAGGAGCCCAAGCATGGTAACGACGACCGTCGAGATTATCGCCGCCATCGACGACGCAGCCGTCCACGGACTGGCCTCCGCCATGCGCGGTCCGCTCGTCCAGCCGGACGACCCCAGCTACGACGAGGCCCGGAAGGTCTACAACTGGATGATCGACAAACGGCCGGCCCTCATTGCCCAGTGCGCCAACGTGGCCGATGTGATCGCCGCCGTCAACTTCGGGCGTGACAACGACCTGCTCGTTGCCATCCGGGGTGGTGGTCATAACGGCCCCGGTCTCGGAACCGTCAACGACGGGCTGGTGATCGATCTTTCGCGAATGAACGGGGTCCGCGTCGACCCGGAGGCGCGAACGGCACGCGTCGAAGGGGGCGCGACCTGGGGCGACGTTGACCACACCACCCACGCCTTCGGGCTGGTTGCGCCCAGCGGCATCATCTCGACGACCGGTGTCGGCGGTCTCACCCTGGGCGGCGGCATCGGGCACCTCACCCGCCAGTTAGGGCTGGCCATCGACAATCTGCTCGAAGCCGATCTGGTGCTGGCGGACGGCCGCTTCGTCACCGCCAGCGAAACGGAGAACGCCGATCTCTTCTGGGCCCTGCGCGGCGGCGGCGGCAACTTCGGCGTCGTCACCTCGTTCCTGTTCCGGCTCCACCCGATCGCCACCGTCTACGCCGGGCCGATGTTCTGGCCCCTCGATCGGGGGACCGAAGTGTTGCGCTGGTACCGGGAGTTCATCCCCCAGGCGCCGGACGAGCTCAATGGCTTCTTCGCTTTCCTGACTGTGCCGTCTGCCGCGCCATTCCCGGAGGAACTGTGGGGCCGGAAGATGTGCGGCGTGGTCTGGTGCTACACCGGGCCAAAGGAGCAGGCGGAGGCGATCATCGCCCCGATCCGCGCCCAGTTCGGCCCGCCGGCGCTGGACTGGGTTGGCCCCATCCCGCACCCGGCGCTGCAGAGCATGTTCGACGGGCTCTACCCGCCGGGGGATCAGTGGTATTGGAAGGCCGATTTCGTCGCGGAGATTCCGGACGAGGCCGTCGACATCCACGTCCGGTACGCCGAGCAATTGCCGACGTGGAAGTCGACGATGCACCTCTACCCGATTGACGGCGTCGCCGGCCGGGTGTCCAGGGACGCCACGGCCTGGAATTATCGGGACGCCAAGTGGGGCATGGTCATGGTCGGGGTCAGCCCGGACTCGGCCGACAACGAGCGGATGATCGATTGGACCCGTGCCTACTGGTCCGATCTGCACCCCTATTCGGCAGGGGGAGCCTACGTCAACATGATGATGGAAGAGGGGCAGGACCGGGTGCGTGCCTCCTACGGCGAGCACTACGACCGGCTGGCACAGATCAAGGGACGCTACGACCCCGCCAACCTCTTCCGCGTCAACCAGAACATCACCCCGGCATGAGTCACGGTGCGATTCGGACCTGCGGTCGCGGTTGGTGGCGATCCACACGCAAAAGGAGTAACGCGATGCGACGGACCCTACCGGTATTCGTGCTGCTCGGCCTCGTCGTTGGCTTCGGCGTGGTCGCCGTGCCAGGAGCACTCGCCGCTCAAGACGCTACCCCCGGCGGGGGCGCCGCTCCCATAACGCTCGAGACGTTGGGCAGTGTCCCCGCGACCGATGCGCCCGGCCAACAGTTGGTCCTGTTCCGGATCACGATCGCCCCTGGGGGGGTCGTGCCTTCGCACGTCCACCCGGGTCAGATCATCGTGGTCGTCGAGTCCGGCACGCTCGCCTATACCGTCCTGGGCGGGGAGGGCGAGACGGTGAGGGCCGGGGCGGGAACGCCGACGGCCGGCCAAGCGTTCGCGCCCGGCTCGGAGGTCACGTTGGGACCGGGCGAGTGGTTCGTCGAGGACCCCGCCGTGGTGCACACGGCTCGCAACGCCGGGAACGAGCCGACGGTCCTCCTGGTGAGCGGCCTCGTCGCCGCCGATGAGCCGTTCCTCCAGCCAAGCGAGCTGGACATGGGAACCCCGTCCGCCTAGCCGGGGCCTTCCGATGCGCCGTGACCACGTGCCGGCGGTGGGGCCGCTGGGGGAGATTCACCCAAGCGGCCCCACCGCGTTCGTTGCTCGGTTGCGGGCGGTGACGCTTGGCGGCGGGGGACGGCGATCGCCGGGCAACCCGGGGCGTCCCCCGTGTCACGTCCGGGTCGCCCTGGCCGGGTGATCCCGGCACCGGTCACTCAGCCCCCTTGTCCAGATCCTCGAGCACGGGCGCGAACGCCTCGATGCCGCGCACCGTGTTCGGCGCGTGGACCACCTGGACCTCTCCGATCCCTTCGCGGGCGAACCCGCGCAATGCCTCGGCGATCTCCTCCGGCGTTCCCCGCAGGGGCTCCCCGCCACCCGTCGGCGCCGTCGATACCACCTTCGCGGCCAGGCCCGGCACCTCGACCAGGATGGCCACGCTCCGCTCCAGCGAGGAGGGGTCGCGGCC